>NZ_JBVVPQ010000020.1:0-21128 GCF_055811695.1 Bradyrhizobium sp. MI1.3
CACATCGATGCCTACGTCAACGCGTACAACGACAAAGCCGAGCCTTTCGTCTGGACCAAGAAAAAGGTCCGCCAACGTCGCTTCAAAGGCCGCCGTATCACTCAGCTCTGATTCCGGGTACTAGGCCGACAACCTCATAAGTCGCAACATTTCGCAGCTAAGTCGCGACTATCCCGGCCCGGACCGTCCTTCTGCGCTCCGAACAACCGTTCGTAACCTCTATAAAAGCTCGCCCGTGCTGGAGCCAGCCGGTTTACCCCACCCCAAAACTTCATGGCGTCTTCGATCAACAAGTTCACCGGTGCTGAACGGCGCCGGGACAATTCCTTCCACCCTTCCAGAATTGGAAGCCAAGCTTCATCCGCGATGCACTCGAGCACGGGGCTTAGTCCGCGCGGCAATGCCCCAACCGAGTTACGAAAGTGCACGGCCAATATAAAAGATTGCATAGCACGCACCCGGCTCTCGTCGTCCAATGCGACTCGCTCAAAGTGCAATAGCGCTTCATCCAGTTGGTCACGCAATTGTGCTTGCCAGCATTGGATCATTGCCTCTCGCCATTCGAGGTTCAATGTCCTCGAAGCACTTGCCAAGGTCACCTCACCTAGGCTCGCCACTTGCGCCAACTTCGTAATCGCCTCGCCCACCCGGCCGCCGGCAGCCATCGCGATTACGCTCAAGGCGGGGTTTTCACAGATCAGCGACTCACGATCACAAACCGTTTTCAGCCGGCTGACCAGCGCCTCGTGTTCTACAGACGTGACGCGAAACACCTGGCAGCGAGAGCGAAGCGCACGTTGAAATCGCGCGGTGTCACTCACCGCAAATATAAAGACCGTATCCAGTTCCTTCTCTAAGGTCTTTAACATCAAGTCGGCGGAAGCGGGCTCAAGCCACTCAGCATCATCGATCAGAAACACGCGCCACGCCGCGGTCTTCAGCGCCATCTTCGTTTGTACAACACGTTCTCGACAATATCGCTCGTCTCGAAATTGCAGCGCAGAGAATTCCACGTAACTGAAGGTTGCCCCAGTCAAGACGCCCTTGCACTCGCCGCACTCCTGGCATGGCGCCTCCTCACCGGCCTTCTCGCAAAGAAGCGTTTGTGCATATAGGCGCGCCAAAGACCGCTTACCGACGCCACTACGGCCGGTGAACACAAGGTGCGGTAAGGCGTCATCACGGCCGCGGTCGATCATTTCTCTCAATGATCCTAGGATCCCCTCTTGACCGAGAACGTCATCGAACCTTCTGAGACGGCAACGATCCAACATCGCAGAACTATCTACCATGTGCATCCTTTAGATGGTCGATGCCCCCCGTTAGCCCTCGCGGCAGACCAGGGCACTACTTCAACGGAGCCTGTTCGTTGAAACCACGTTGACCAGCAACGGTAAAGCCCAGCCACCTGTGCGAAGCGCCTAGAAGCGTGGATTTCTCCCGCAATGCATTGACGAGATCAAGCCGTGCCCTTTCCATTTTTCCAGGACCTGCATCCGCCCATCGAGCGATTTCACCCGCAACTCTTTGCCACCGATGAGTCTGCCACAGCCAGGCCTGCACATCGACAATGGTCATGAACTCGCGACAGATCCGCTCAAAGGCCACGAGAGAAGCACCCCGGCCATCATACTTTCCGCCAGACCAATCGCAAGACAGCAATAGGATGCCCCAGGCATAGTAGTCCCAACTCGCGACATCTCGGTTTTTGTATCTCTTGTCTCGGCCACCAACGATAGATGCCGTTGCGGTATAAAGTCTTGCTATCACTTCCGATCCGTCCAACATGTCCCTAAAGAGCAGGCCATCGATGTGGACCAGGATCTCCTTTAGCGCAGCTTCGTTTTTGCGATCCAAGAAACCCCTTAAGGCTATATCGATGGTCTGACGGTGAGCCTTCAAGCTACGACTAGCGTTCTGGGAGCTGGCTCCTGTCATCGGCAGCAATACAAAACGATCGATTTCCATAGAGATCTCGCTCATTGTGCAGCCACTCTTGGGGATGAAGCGAGAAAAGTGGTCCCGGAAAGCTCGCACCCGAGCCAACTGGCCGAACCTGCTAAAATCGCTCACTAAGAAGAACGACTTCATCATTTCTGCAAAATTGGCACGTGTCACTATAGGCTCTTCGATGTACGTGACGTGTGACGAACCGATTGCGCGCCGCCAACTGTCCGTACCCAGAACCGGGTGATCCGAGGGGACCATAAGGAAGACGCGCTTCTCTAAAACTCCCGCGACTATGGCGCAGAGGCCTCTCTCAACGTCATCGCTTGGCAATTGGCGCGCGCTGTCGGCCGCAGCGTCACAGACGACAATTTGTTCACCGCCAATGATTTCGAAAAGTGAGCTTCCGTTGATGGCAGCGTCCAGCCCGCTTTCTCCACTTTGGACGTTCCACCCGTGATCCTGCGCGAGAGCCAAGACATATCTCTTGACCTTGTGCTTCAGTATCCAGGAATTCTTCCGATATAAGTAGATGGCATGCTTGAACAATTCACGTGGTGGATGCGCCAAAAACTCAACATCGGTCAGCACTAGCTGAACCCGTTCGTAGGCTGCCATACATTCCATGATCTCGGGCGCCGATAGCGGTCGGGCCAAATCTCGAGCAGCTTGCGGTACTCACTCTCTCGCTTTTCGGCTATCTCTTTCTCACCAAGCGGGTGCATCAGCAAAATCTCTTTCATCGTAGTTTCCCGCTGTGCCTTGTGCTTACGCCGATCATCAAATTCTTGCAGCTCCCATCCGGTGTAAAGATGATCCCAAGCCTCATCATCGAATGCGGACAATGGCTCCATCCCATACTGCGTCGCACGAGTTATGCCGCCTGGAGCGAGAGATTCTGATGCGCTGTGTCGCCGCCCCTTAGGGCCAAGGTCTCCCGCTTGACGGGATTTCGGGAATCGGAGCCGCTTGAAAATTGGCTCCGCAGGATTCATCCCCGCGCAAAGCCAGCGGACACAATCCCAATGAGATTTCACTTTGGGAGCTGGTTTCTCGGTGAAAGTCGGCTCGGTTTCGATCGCCCGCTCCTCTTGACCCCGCATCCTCTCCTTTTTTCTCCAGTTGCAAAACCACTTTTGCATCATTCTGAATTCTCTGGAGTCGGGCTGCGGTCCAACCGCGATGATGCGGCCGCAAATTGCCCCGTCCTCGAGTTCTTGAACGCAGAGCCAATGGCTTCGACCAATCCATTTGCTCAATCGATCAGTGAAAGCACGCGCAAAATCGCTCAGCAGCTGTGATGCTTGCGACTTGGTTTCACATCCGAACGATCGCGATCGAACTGTCACTCGAATGTTGAAGAGGCGACCATACTCCTGCGTCAAGAACGATGCCGCATTGAACAAGTCCCTAACCTGATCGTAGGCCAGGTACCGCGGATCTTTATCAACCTTCAAACGGCCGACTCTCCGTCTCTGCAGCGTTGGCATTTTACTGACTTGCGGTTTCCAAGCAGCTTCTGGCGACGAGAAAGAAGGTCCTTCAGCAGGCATCTGAGTTATAACTTCTGATGCACCGCAAACACGCCGTTGGAATTCAGTTATCAAGATAAGAAGCGACTCTTCAGTTAGATCCGACGTAATAACCGGCCACGCCTGAAGCAGGTCTTCCCAAAGCGCCTTGAGGTTCGCCTCTTTCAAGCGCTGTTGGAACGCTGAAATGATCTGACCGCGATCAGTCGGAGACATTGAAGCAATCACGGGGTCGATGGTGAGGCTTAGTCCGCACAGTTCATTGTAATAGAGGCTGACCATCAAGACCTGAATCAACCTCAGCTTCTCTCGAGCATCTTCATTCCATTGAAAGAAGATTTCTGTCTGAAGCCTAAGGTCGCCCTGCCCCAGAGCAACAAAATATCGCTTGAGGATGTCGGTATAACCAAAATTATAAATCTGGCGGACACGATCCAGCGTGACCTCGGCGTTTCGAGATACTACTTCGAGGACGTGAAGCATATTGCGCGGCTGCCCCTCACCCAGTCCAGCGATGAGCGCCAAGGCATCCGGCGAAGCCTTGATTTCCTCCGCGGCAGCAATGTCCTCTAAGAATCTGACGCTCTCAGTTAGTACTAGGGGGCGGATTTCAAGACAATGTAAGCGAGATCTGAGCGCCGGTGATATTTTGTCGAAAGAGGTGGTCGCAAAGCAATAAGATATACCTTCGCTTGGCTCCTCCACTTTTTTCAACAGATAGTCAAAAATATTGGGATATCTTGCAAGGCTGTGCGCTTCATCGATGAAGATGACACGCCTCAAATCTTTGCTTGCTCCGCGAACCAAGCTATCGATCCTCCCCTCTAGCTGGGCACAATCCTCGAACGACGGGGCATCGAGCTCATGGAAATTGGTCGTCTCTCCTGCTTCGACGTCTTTGCATGGTTCACAAGCAAGACAGGGAGAGCCACCGAGAGTGGGGTGTTGGCAGATCAGCGCTTTTGCATAAATGCGAGCGAGCGTCGTTTTGCCCGACCCGATCGCGCCATGGAGCAGAATATTGCGACAGATCTGCCCCTCGATAATGAGTCGAGAAAGAAACCCCACCGCATGCCCCTGTCCTTCAACTTTTTTGAACGCTTTGGGGCGATGACGTATTGCCAGACTCTCCACGTGATTTCCTTCAGCGGGTCGATGAATTCTCCTCGCGTTAACTCGCAAGTTTGTCAACTTAACTCGCGACATTGATGCATGAACAATGGCTGTCTCTGGAAGACATGGGCGCGGTAAACTATTTCGGTTCTAACTTCGAGTTCCCGATCCCGCTCTGTCGCGATGACAGCCTAGTCTTCCTGGAAGCACGAAGTAGCGCACGGTGCGGTAAAATTCGGTACCTGCAATCTGAATCTTGCATGTCATCATCATCGCGAGATTCTCATGCATTCGAAGCCTATCGCCTTCAATAGCGCCGTGCCTCTCACGCGCGTCCCGCTCGTTCCGGATGAAATCGTCCGACGGAACAATGTCTTCTTCGAAGTCGACACGCGGTTCCGCCGCGCCGCCCGCCTTCTTCAATGCTTGTGGCTAAAGGATCGGGGAATCCCCACCGGCCACCACGTTCGCGGCGATGGTGACAACGCCGTTACCATGGAGCTTCATTCATACCTCAGTCGTGACGCTGCGCGTGCCGGGCGGAATTTCCTCTCTCCGGAAATCCATGCCCTCGTTCGTCGCGAGTTGCTAATGCGGGAGGAAGGCGCTGCCATCGACGAAGATCGGCTGCTTGGCAACGCCCTCAGCTCCATGCCGCTGGCCTTCAACCTGTTTGGGGCTATGGCCCTCGACCTCGACCTTGCCACCGCCGCCCTGCGCCAGTTGCTGCCGGGCTTCGTCCATCAAGTGACAGGATTCACCTTCGAACACTCACCCGGCCGCCGCCAAGAACGTTTTCTCAATGACGGCACGGCCTGGGATCTCGCTATCCGCGTCATCACCCCCGAGGGCGAAGAAGGGACTATCTTCGTCGAGGTAAAGTACTCCGAAGATATGACCGGGCCCGCGGCCAGGCTTCGGGATCGCTATGATGAAGTTTCTCGCGCTGTCGGCCTCTTCGTCGACCCGGACAGCCCGATGCTCCGTTCCTTGGCGCTGGAGCAGCTTTGGCGCGAGCATATGCTGGCCCAACTGACCGTCGACCAAGGCCTCACCCCACGGGCCATGTTTATTACCGTTGGGCCTCGGCTCAATCGCCGGGTCATGGCCGCCTTTCGTGTGTACGAAAACGAACTGATCGATGCCGACGACCAAGACGCGAACCGTGTCGCATTCCAGGGCTTTACGCTGGAACGCTTCATCGACGCCCTTGCCGAGGCCGGAGCCAATAGTCTCGCTTGCGATCTGTGGGGTCGCTACTGCGACTTCGAGCGCGTCTATCACCTCGCCTTGGGCGAATACCTTGAGAAACCCTCAGTTCATACCATCGCAGCACCGATCGCCCCGCCTTCGTCCAAAAACGTCGAAGCCGCGCTCGGGAATGCCACGCAAACGACGGCCAAGCGAACAACGAAAAGCAGGGCTCAAAAGGCTGCAGGAGCGCCCCAGTGAAGACGGGCTCCCTGCTGACAGTCTCCGACCGCGTCGAGCTTCTCGTAAATGCCCTTCATCCGGACACCGATCACCGGCCCGTGGTGAAGCTATTCACTCCAGATGCCGGCGCGACATGGCTTCTCACCGAATGCGATCCGGATGAACCGGATCGGTTGTTCAGCCTCTGCGACCTTGGCCTTGGCTGTCCCGAACTCGGCTACGTCAGCCTCACGGAAATCATGGAGGTCCGAGGTCGCCTCGGACTTCCGGTCGAGCGAGACCTTCATTTCGTCGCTGACAAGCCACTCTCAGCTTATGCCGACGAGGCGCGGGCTAAGGGACGGATCGTCACCTGAGTCGACGCTCCACGCGGACCGAAATGTAAGTCGGACCGCAAGAGCTACGGTTGCTGCCTCCATGGCAGCAGCCGGGGAGCGGTACACTTTGGTATCGCTCTTCTTGCGACTGACTCTTGCCGCAACCCTCAAGCAAAGGGCAGTGGTCAGTATTTCACCCCTGGTCCAAACACCCGATCGAGACCTCAAAGCTCGCTTTAGCTGCCTCTGGTTTGGCAGCCATTCCACCAGCGCCCCTTCTACTGGCGCTCTTACCTTCCCTTGGTTGAAAACACTTTTGGTCAGATCCGCTTCATCCGAAAGGAGATCGCATGGAAAGTTTGGAGATTGTCAGCCCCAGGCCATGGAATGGCAAAAGCCTGTCCGGCGACTGGCTGCTAACTTTGAAAATCGATGGCGTCCGGGCGATATAGCATAACGAACGCGGTTGGCTGAGCCGAGCGAACAAGCCGCTCTACAACATTCCACAATGGCAACCAGGCATTCCTCGCGACTGCAAGGTGTTCGTTGACGATTTTCGAAACACGATCCGAGCGACCAGGACGAAACTATCTAGAGCCGATACGCCCGCCATTGCTCCGCAACATCTCTACGGTCTTTCCCAGCTCGATCCTCGCCTCAACTGGGGTCAGCTAAGTGACCCCACCTCGGACAAGATCCACGCCCATCTGCAGCAGGCCACGAACCTCGGCTACGAGGGGCTAGTCGTTCGTCAGGGCGATCGCTGGGTGAAAGTTAAATCCAGTGAGACGCATGACGTCGCAATCACCGGATATGCGGGGGGCGAGGGCAAGCACCGAGGCAGACTAGGTTACGTCACTACGTCCAAGGGTGCTGTGGGTGCCGGCTTCACAGATATTGAGCGCGAAATGCTATGGTCGGAAGCCCAACTCGGTCAGTTGGTTGGCCAAGTGATCGAGGTAAGCTGCCTGCAAATGACCTCGGCCGGCCATTTTGGTCATCCAGTCTTCATTCGGGTGCGCCCCGACAAACATCTGTGCCGCCAAAGCTCAAGCTAAGCTTGTTGCCCTACTGTGTCTCAAGCTTTCGACCTTCGCTTCTCGTGCGGGTCTTCCAGAACAGAGACGAGGCGTCCCGGAACAGGAGGGACTCGTAAACGTGACGTAGGCCGATGACTAGCAACGTGAGCAAGTCGACGGCCCCAGTCGACCATCAATCGAGGGCCTTTTTGAAGCCCATGCGGCTGCTTCACGCAAACCTCGCAATTTCTTGGGCCTCCATCTGATATGGAGGGGAGTAGTTCGGCCGCGAAATTTCACTTGGAATGGCTCGGCCCGCCGGACTAGCCGGCCTTCGTCAGCGACAGAGTTCGGCACGGTCCACTCACGCAGTCGTCACATGCGGGAGCCAAACACTATGAACACTATCTTCTCAATTACACCCGTCGTTGTCATGGCCTCTTTGCTTGCGGGCTGCGGCAAGTCAGATGTCTGCAGCGAGCCTTACGTGCTTGCAACCGTCAAGCAACTGTTCGAGGAGCAGGAGTTCGGGAAGTCTTATAAGATGCCGCCGGGCATCGTTCTCGTAAGGGAGAAGTCGGCAACCCACCTGTCCACGGATCCGAACAAGCAGATCGCCCGATGCTCCGTTATCGTCAAGGTCGACCTCTTCGAGATGCTCAAGAAAGTCCAAGGATACTCGGATGAGCAGATCGCGATGGCGAGAGAGAAAGCAGAAAGGACGGGGCAAAACGCGGCTCCAGACTCCCTCATCAACTATTCGGTTCAGTCGATGGTTTCGGGAGAGCATTATGTCACGATGTTGCCATAGCTCGGCGAACCAGCTGCCGCCATGTTCGTCGTCAGCAACGCGTGGCAAGGACAATCGTAATAGATCTGATTAGCGGAACGCGGGCATATGGACTGGTTCTCACGCATCACCGGCTTCAACGAAAGTACGTACGCCGCTACCCGCGCACAGCTTGAGGTGCGCGGCAGTGCTCTTCGCTCCAAGGCCAACGGCCGCAGCTATGGAATTGGCGAGTTCGAACTAGTATCGCTCGACAATCTGCGCGCCCGAGTAGCCGGCGGCACGGGCGCGGAAGGCCAGGCTCGCGTACAGATCGTCACCGGCGACGTGCGCAAGATGCATCAGGTGCCCGAGCATGCAGGTGCGCTGTTCCAAGTTGCCAGCCAGTTCAATTCTCTGGAGATGATCAGCCCCGACGTGACGCCCGAGAATGGCGTCACACGCTACGAGCTCGACCGCACGCAGGGCCCGGCGTGCGCCATGGCAGCGGGCGCGGCGACAATCTATCGCAACTACTTCGTGCCCGTCGGCGGTCAGATCGGCCAGACTGCCAACCGCCAGCTTGATGGCCTATCGGACGTCGGCGCTGAGTTGAGCGCCCGATTGGGCCGCCCCGTCGCCGACCTTTGGAAGTGGCGAAACGGCTATGCGCTTTGCACGCGTGAGGGCCTGGACCTGATCAAGGATCATCTGCGAGCAATCGGCCCTAAGAATAATGACGCGCTGGCCGGTAAGCTGCGTATCGGCATTCATCGCGACGTCGAGGTGACGGATGCGCCGGCCGCACCAAGGCTTGTAGTGAGCCAGGCTTTCTGCTCAGCGCTGCCCGTCGCCTACAACGATGTGCCGCAGCAGCACTGGGCAGCATTCGCGCACTTAGTGCTCGATGCCGCCTATGAGGCAACGATGCTTGAGGCAGTTATCAACGCCCGGCGCGGGGCGTCGAACATTGTGTTGCTCACGCTGCTCGGCGGCGGCGCGTTTGGCAACCCGCCCGAGTGGATTCACAGCGCCATCAAGCGTGCCGTGAAGAAGGTGCAGAGCTTTGATCTAGATGTATGGCTGGTGAGCTATGGACAGCCGTCGGTGGAGGTGCGGGAGTTGGCGAAGGAGCTGGCTTAGCGCTGTAGTGCTGGGATCTTCTCGATCGAGCGGCGGAGAGATGGATTCCAGCGCAAGCCTCAGAAGATGCAAAGTCCGTCCTTGTCGTTCGATGTGGCCGCGCGTACCAATCTTGCGTCCCGAAGTCGACTGTATTCTCAGACGTCAAATGCGGATCGGATTCGATGCATTTGATCTGATGACCGGACGTAACATCAGTTTGAGGGGATTTTCCCCTGGGCTGTCTGTCCACCCTTTATCCGCTCATGCCATCCGCCGCGGCGATCCATCGCTTGGTTAGATCATCATGCCGGCCACCTTTGCAACGACCGTTCGGCGCGACGAGACCACTTGCAGGCCCAATCACGCCGCTTCATGGCTCAGCACACGCCCATTCGGCCACTGACCTCGGAAAGCGTCACCTCGATCCCAGTTACCAAACCCGGATCGACTACAAAGTCGCCATTTTTTGACTGAAGATTGCCGCCGCCGTAATAGCAATGATCGCGGTTTATCGGAATGACGACCGATTGGAGCGACGCATTGCCTGCCCCTTTGAACGTAACAGTTGCATTCTGGCTCCCGTGCTGAGTTCCGCCTGATCCTGTCCACTTGAAAGTTATGTTGTAGGTGCCCTTGGCGTTGCCATTATCGATGACTGTCACGCCCATCTCCATCATCGTCCCGTTCAGGATGACGTTGGGATGTGAGAAATTTCTTACAATCGGTTTGATAGTTGCCGCGGGAGGCGCTGTGGGCGTGGATGCAGGAGACGAGGCAGAATGAGATGCAGCGGCCACATCGTTTGGCGACTTAACCACCAGGTACCTATCGATGAGGATGATCGCCACGATCATTAGAAAGATCGCTATCAGGCAAACACCGATGAGCCGCACGTAGTCCGGGGCGGGATCGCGCCGCACGAGCGAATGAATAACCGCCGCGCCCAGACCCGCCGAACCCGTGCCGAGAGCGGTAAAGTACCCGTACGTGCCGACCACCCAATTCGGAAGCTGATCGAACAATTCGAGCCGCATGAAGCGGGATGCAATCCAGAAAACAAAGATCGTGATTGCGGAACAGATGACCAGGACGATCATCACATCGATCAGGGTGGGCTGGGGAGAGGCATCCCGTTGCGCACGAATGTGACTCATTGCGCTCTCCCAGCGCCCCGAAACCTGCAGGATGCTTTAGAATCTGTGCATCTATTTCTTATTCCCTAACTGGGCGCAGCACAACAATTTGACGCGGTCGCTCGCGCCGCATAGCGGGCGCTGGCTCAGCCGACCGGCTCTACTCGCGCGATCCTGCGCTGCTCCTTAGCCGCCGCTGCGTTGGTCTCGGAACATCGATGACAATCCCTCGCGCAACATCCGTCCGGTAGCCCCTGCATTTTTCCTTCATAAGGGCTTCAAGGAGGGCCCCGCCTTCCTCGGTGCGCGCTCTACTGACAAGCGTGAAGATCATCTGCATCTCCTGGTGCGCGGTGCTTCCTTACCCATAGCCGGCCCTGCATGCGCAGGGCGGCCGGCGCGGGCTCTCGGACTGGGTCGTTCTGGAGCGGCTGCCTGCCCTGTTCGACAAGTGGCGTGGCCTATCGCCGCGCCGGGCGTCGCGGCACGATCCACGGGGAATCGGCGGCTGGACAGCATAGCCGAAATGTATTTAACTTGTAGTTGTGGGCGCGATTGAATGATGAGTGGTGGGGTGCACTGATAGACGAGGGTAGTTGGCAGTCGGAGAGTTTGCATGGGCGAAGACAACGCGTTCACCGCCAATCCATGCTTGTCGGGATGCGGCTCACTCGGTTCGTCGAAGGAAGCACGCCGAGTCTTGGTGCTGAGCGACGTCCGGCTGTACCGCGAGGGGCTGGTATCGTGCCTGTCAAATCATCCCCGGATCTGCCTCGCTGGATCGGACACCATCTCCTCCGGCACTTTGCCTCGTGTGATCGAACTCCGGCCCGAGGTTGTCGTTCTCGACATGGCGGGTTCTGAAAGCCTTGATTTCGCAAAATTGTTGAGCGCGCAGCTGCCAGACACCAAGATCATCGCCTTTGCGGTGCGCGAAATCAGCGCGGAGGTGCTCGCCTGCGCCGAGGCGGGCGTGGCGGCTTATGTCGGCCCCGACAGTTCGGCGGAGGATCTGGTCAATGCGGTCGAATCGGCCTTGCGCGGCGAGTTGTATTGCTCCGCACGCACAGCGGCGGCGCTGTTCAAGCAGATCGGCGTGTTGGCGCAGAGCCGCGTGCAATTCGCGCCGATTCTGCTTACCCGGCGGGAAGTGGAAATCCTCGGCCTCGTCGAGCAAGGCTTGTCCAATAAGGAAATTGCCCGCACGCTGCAGATCGGCGGCGCCACGGTCAAGAACCACGTCCACAGCGTGCTCACGAAGCTGAGCGTGCGCCGTCGCGGCGAGGCCGCCGCGCAATTCCGCGTCACCCGGCGTCCCCAAGGTGGCAGCGTCCGGCCAACCATCGGGCGACGAGGCGTCGCAAACGCCGGCCCATCGGCGAACCCCACCACTACATCCAAGAGATGAGAAGTAGCGGTGCCGGCTTCTTACGATGTGCTAGGGAGCGCCGGGGATCAGCGCGCTACGGCTGTGCAGGTCGAGGAGTGATCGCGTCGCGCGTTACCATGGATGAAATTGTATGGCCGCTTGGTCGCTCGACCAAACCACGGAGAACGCCGTCCCGCCCGGCAACGATACGAGATGCTCGATCGCTCCTATGCTTTCACTATGCACGCCCGGTGACAGGTCCGGCGCCGGGGGCACCCAGGCCTGCTCTCGGCGCAACCGTATAGGGGTCTCTTTCTCACCATCCGCGAACGCGACTCGAAGCAATTCTCCGTCTCGCGTTGCCACCACGAGATGCTCATCCTGGGCAATGCATGTTCCCATGGCGATGGGTGCCTCGATCGACCATAGGCGCTTCAGCCCGTTCTTGATGTCGAAGCCGGCCAGACCGCGTTGGGTATCCAGCACGAGCACGCCCCTTGAAACGTAAGCTGGACAGAACATCGCGAGATCATCGATCGACGTCTCAGATTGCGGCGTCCCGTCGGACGCGGCCAGCTCATAGAGGTAGCGCACGCTGGGCTCCAATTCCTTAACCAGCCCGACCCACAGGCGATGATCGGTCAGGACCAGCGGGTGATCGCCGGCGACGCGGGTTTCCGCAGGCAAACGGCGCTCCCAGATCAACTCCCCTCGCTCCGAAATGACCATGACCGTGTGGTCCGAGACAGCCGCGATCAACGGTGGCTCGTACGCCAGTTGCTGGATATTATCGTTCACCCCGTCGAATCCCGGGGCCAGCTTCCAGAGCGTTTCCAGGCTAGACGCGCGAAGACGCTGGAGTCCCTGGGCGTCCGCAACCAACAGGTCTGCGCCCAGCGACATTGTCGTTGCCTGCGCCCACCCGCCCGGCGGCGGATCGACCTCCCTCGTCGGGCCGATGCTGCCGCCCGCGGGGTCAATGATCATGATGCGGTGTTCGACGGCCGCGAATACCGCGCGGTCACCGGCGACGAGCAGCGCCCGGTCGGGTACTTCTTTTCGCCACAGCAGCCGGCCCTCGACATCGAGGCCGACCAGGTACGCCTTCGTGGCGATGACGACGGAAGCGACCATCCCGGAAGCCGCAGCGGCAAGGCCCGTGACCGCATTGAATTCCCGACTCCAGATCACACTCTTTCGCACCTGTCCGACTCCTTGCATGCGACTCCACCAGAAGATCGCGCCGACCACGATGATCGCAATGTCAATAGCGGCCCACGTTCGATGCACCCGACGCATCACGGACCAGCGGCCCGTCCGAACGCGCGCTCAAGGAACTGCACAGGGTCTGCGAGAAACTCTTTCAGGATGTCGGTGGCGGCGTCGCGCGGGCGTGCGTCCACGTTGGGCCCGTTGATCTCTATTTCCTCCCGAACCGGGAAGTGCGCCAACAACTCCGTCTGAGCAGTAGTCGACAGGTATCTGGAGATCATCTTGACGAATTCGGCCTTCATCGGTTGATCCAGCTTGCCCCATTCCCAGGCGGGCAGCGGCTTGACGCCGGGAGCCGGGCTTGGAGCAAAATCCAGGGCGATATAAGGAGGGCCCACTTTCTTGGTCAGCTCGGCCATCGCTGCATCGATTGCGGCCCGGGACGGGATCTTGCCTTGCTTGTTCAAGACGTCAGCGCCGATCCTGAAGGCGCTGAGCAGATCCTGCTTCGACGCCTGTACAGCTTCGGTCACATAGGCAAGATTTTTCGTGTTATCCTTCGATTCCAGCTTTGCGTCGCCGAATGCGATCCATCCTTCCGGATGCTTCTTGCTTACGACGTTCAATCCCTGGTCATTGTCACGATCATGCATGATTTTGGAGAACGCGCCAGCAACGTACAGTCCGAACTGCTCTTGCACTTTTGCGTGCCCCCCTGCATCGGTGATGGCTTTCGTGATCTTGACGTTTACCCTCGCGATGGCATCGCGGCGATCTCCTTCGTCTCCGAACACCCGCACCCGCCTGTAATCCTGGCGCAGCAATTCGTAAATGCGGTTACCCAAGCGAGCGGAGACATCGTCGATGATGTGCTGGAAGACGTCTTTGGCGAGCTTCTTGTAATAGTCGATTGCCTGTTGCCGGGGCGTTCTCACATGCCCGGCTGAGAAGCTGTCGGTGAGAAAATGATCACCGAAAGCATTCATCGCGTAAGCCTTGGCGAGTCCCCCGCTGTCGCCTTTCTCCCCCGCCTCGAGTGCAGCGAGAACCGCGGCCTGATGGATCGTCTGCCACGTCGTGAGTGAGCTCCCTCCGCCCGAAAAGTGGGAGACGTTCTGCAGGGCGAGGTCCTTGTATCGTTCCGCGTACACCTTGCTGATCGTGGCAGCCTCTTCATACGCCGGCGATTGGGTCGCTTCGCTGTCGGTGAGATCCCGCAGCTTCTTCAGCCGCGCGCGGCCCGCAGCGCTCGAGGCCTCACCGCTCAGCTCGGCAAAATCCTTGAAATGATCCCCGCCGAACGCGACGAGATCGCCATAGGAGAGGACGAGGCCTCCCGCGACCGGAACCTCGAGGTCGAAGACCGCGGACGATTTCGTGATTAGCTCGTGCGAGACGTAACCTACCAGAGTATCGGCTGAGACGGTTTTGCCTTGCTTGTCGCGTGCCATTCCCGATTCGACGACAATTTGCAGCCAACCGCGTTCGTTACCGAGAACCAGGACCTTCGCGCCGACCAAGAGGTCGGCTTTGGTATTTTCGTGGGGTGAGCCCTCATCCTTGTGAGGCTTATAGCGAAGGGCAGTCATATCCGTCTTGATCGTTCCGCGATAAGGGAATTCGTTCTGAGCACGATTTCCGACCTTCTTGTGCTCAAGCCCTTCCCAGCGCTGCACCTGCTGACGCGCTGGCGCGAGCCGTGACACGGCCATCGGACTCGTACCCCGATGCGGGCCCTGCTGCTGCACCACGTGCGTCAACTCATGCGCCAGCAAACGTTGCCCTTCAGGCAATTCGGGCGAGTATTGACCTACATTAAAAACGATGTCCCAACCAACGGTGAAGGCTCTCGCGTTCAAAGACTTCGCAGTGCTGGCAGCCCGCTCATTGGTGTGTACGCGCACCTGACTGAAATCGGCACCGAAGCGCGGCTCAAAAAATGCTCGGGCTGTCACAGGCAGTGCACTGCCGTCTCCGCGCATGGCCCCGATGTCGGCGGCCACCGATGCAGTAACGCGCGGGGCACCGGCAGCCTGCTCCTTCCTTTGCAGCGGCGTGCCCGTCTTCTCGCCCTGCTCGTCTTCGCGGTCGGCGCGCAGTCTCTGCACCTTGGGAGTGGTGCCTTCCGCGGATCCGGCAGGCGTCAGCGGCACATCGGGAGCCGGCATGCGCATCACAGCATGCGCCACGGCATCGGCTTCCTGTTCGTACCTGTCTCCGGGTTGGCTGATCGTGAGCTTTGCCTGAACCAAAGGCGCACGCTCGAGCGGCGTGCGAGACAAGTTGTCGGACATCCTGTCCACCCAGACTGGAACTGGGTGCTTGACCGGGTCCGTCGCATCAACATGCCGCAAGGAACTTGGGCGGGTCGCATCGCGGCCGGAAGCCTTCGCGGATGCCGCTGCTTCGTCCTGTGAAGGCGCCGGTCGAGCCGGCTTCGCTAATTCCGCATCGGCCACCCGGTCAGCCTCGCGCTCCGACGGATATCCGACAGGAGCACCCACGAGCTTCGGCTGCACCCGAAGGACCGCAAGCAAGCGGCCCATCGCGCGATTACCGACCTGCGGCTGACGCGAAATTCCGTTGCGGTTGAGGCCGGCCTTTTCCGTTATCCGCGCGGCGGGGCGGTCGGGCTGCTTTGCCATCGATGCCGGAGTCTTTTGCGATACATGCTGTGGCACGGGTTTGCGCTTCTCTCGGCTCACTGGTACGAATAGGTCGTGATGCGTTTGACGACGCCCGGTAACGAATACTCGGTCTTCTTTGTCAGGCGGCCGCGATCGTCGTATTCGCATGCGCTGTCGTCGGCCTGGTCGGCCGAGAAATAGCCGCCGCGCAGCGTGAGGAGTCTGCCTTTCGTATCATGGGTGGAGGTCCATGCTGCCACGCTTCCTCGCGTCTTTATTACGGTTCTTCCGCCATCCCGGTATTCGTAGCGGTCCTCGACCTCCACCTCGCCTTGTCTGTTCAGCCGTGTCTCCCGATCGAGTCGCCCTGCGCCGTCGTAGTGACTGATCCATCTCCCCAGAAGCTCGCCATCTCCGCTCACCATGCGAACCTCGCTCGTTCGGCCCGCCGCGTCGTAGTCGAACAGGTTCTTGTAGTTGAGGGTGCCGTCAGGCTGATAATGGCGCTCCTCCGCGAGCAGCCCCGGAGGATCGAACGTCTTCTCGACCAGCAGCTTCCCATCGAAGTCGGAGTCTGCTTCCCGCAGGATCTCGTCTTTGTCATCGAGCTCCGCGACGAAAGAGCGGTATTGCTCCCCCTGTTCGATTCCGTCGCGGTATTCCTGGGTCAATCCGATCATCGTCGTGCGGGTCATCTCGGTAATCCTCGTGCGATGAACAAGCGGGTTTCGCGCGCGTTTCCTGACGCGTCATCATTTTTCAATCGCGCCGATCACCGGCCGTCGCGCGTAGCTTTGGAGACCCGGGACTGATTTCTTCTTCTGGGAGTCCGGCAGACCGCTGTTGTACTGGTTCAGCAGCTCAGCTTCGAGGTCGGCTTGCGACATCGCCTTGACGCCGAACCCTCTGAACATGTGGTTCCCGAGATACATCGCGTGCTCGCCGCTCCACAAGCCGCCTGGGTGTTTGGCGGCGTAGTCGTCGATGTTCTTAAAATAGACCCAGTCGCCGGGCAACAGATCGTTCGCGGCGGTGATCGTGATCTCCTTGTAGAGCCCCTTGCTCCAGATCGGGTGCTGGGAGACGCCGGCCGGCGGCACGTGGTGTGGCGAGATGATAAGCCCCGCTCCTCCCGCGAACTTCTTGTTGAACGCGGCCGCGCCGAGCAGCGTCAGCATCGCCCGGTACTGAATTGCCACCATGGTTGAATTGCACTCAAGGAGCGTCCCGGCTCCCTTCTTGAAGATTGCCTCGATGGCGTCGGATGGTTGCTTGCCGGCGGGGAGCTTGGTCTTGAGCGTGAACTGGTACGAACCCTGTTTGTCCCAATACGCCGAATCCAGGTAACCGGTCTTGCCGGCCGGAGCATAATTGCAACAGCCCTTATGCACCTCCTCCATGCCTTTGATCGCGGCCGCCCGAACACGAACCTCGCGGCCCATCTGGTCCTTGCTGTCGAACGAAAAATCCGGAGGCTTGCCGCCATTGTCCATGTCGGAGATGAACTCCACCATGGCGTCGCCGAAGTTCGACTTCAGGTACTGGTAGTACTTCGCATCTGGAGTGAACGGCTTGCCACCGATGACGATTTTTCGCTGGAGGCAGGATTGGCAAGTACACTCCCCCTCCACGTGCACCGGCGGCGGCAGCTGCGAGGCAGCCGGCGCGTATCTTCGATCTGAAGTCGACTGCTGCGCGACATGCGACAACTCATGCGCCAGCAAACGCTTTCCGTCCTCCGATCCCGGGTTGTGCTCCCCCGCTCCAAACACCACGTTGCGCCCGACCGTGAAGGCGCGCGCCTGCACGCTGGCCGCCGCGGTGTCGGCTTGCGGCCCGGTGTGGATGCGCACATCGCCGAAGTCGCGGCCGAAGCGCGGCTCCATGAAGGCCCGCGCCGCCGAGTCCAGCGGGCGGCCGGACGAGCGCAAGACGTTGCCGACAGCAGGCGGTGCAACCGCCTCCACGGCGTCGCTAGCCTCGACACGACGCGACTGCAGGCCTGCGGCAGGCGCCTGCAGTCCGCGCCGCCCAGAAGATTTGCCGGCGCGTTGCAATTGCGGTTCCGGCATTCGCATCACGCGTTCCGCGATCCGGTCCGCCTCCTGTTCGTGTGCGTCCCCCGGAGCGTTGACGTGAAGCTTGCTTTGCAGGACCGCGGGTGCATCGCCCGTTTGCCTGCCGGCTAGGCCGCCCAGCACGCGTTGGAGCGATCGATTGCTTTGGGGACCAGGGTGAGCAGGCGCGGGATGGGCCTTCGCACCAAGCGAATGCTCGCGGCCTGCTTTGCTGCCACTGTCGGGCTTTTTGGCGCGGGCCGGCGTCGGGCGGGTTTGCTTTCCGTCAGTTGTTGATCGCACTGAACGCGCCTCCCTTTCTTTGCCGCGCCGTCAAATTCTAGCGGCTTCTGCGAAACAGTTTTGGCAACCACCACCTGGACCGCGCCGACTCTCGCTCCGCTGACGCTGCCGCCTCGTCGGCAGCGCGCAGCATGGCGTGGCGCGCCAGCAATCTCTGCACGGTGCGGTTGCCGCTCGTCTTCTGCAGCCGCATGACCAGTTGAGGCGACAGCGGCGATTTGCTCGGCACGGTCACGCCTCTCACAGCGGTCCCGGTGACGTCCCGGGTTCTGCCTGACCAGCACGGTTCGTACCCGGTTCGGGGATCGCACACTTCCACCAGAGATTACCGAAAGAGAGCACCTGCCGCCGGCACGCGCATTCATGCG
Organism: Bradyrhizobium sp. MI1.3; assembly: GCF_055811695.1. Lineage (NCBI taxonomy): Bacteria > Pseudomonadati > Pseudomonadota > Alphaproteobacteria > Hyphomicrobiales > Nitrobacteraceae > Bradyrhizobium > Bradyrhizobium sp. MI1.3. The sequence continues at coordinate 18,326 of NZ_JBVVPQ010000020.1, forward strand.
TCGTGACGGCCCCGCTGTCGGTGACCGTGAATGCGCTCAACACCACCCACGGCTCGGTGGGCCACTCCGGGCAATCGGGCGGTTCACCCGTAAAGGCTATCGGAGGCGGCGTCTTCGTGTGAGACTCCGGACAATGATCGAGGACGCAAATCTCGTAGCCGTCGCTGTAGCGCGAAAACTCGCACGCGCTGGTCTCGCAACCGCAGCCGCCGAGCGGCACGCGTGTGAGCCGTGTCTTGTGCTCGACGTAGCGGATCGCAATGTAGTGCGTCGCATTCGTCGACGGCGTTGGCATGGCCTCACTGCATCCGCAATCGTCCCCCGGCGTTTGCGGCTCCCCCGACACGCATTTGGTGCGGACGTCGACGCATTGATCCTTCTCGATGCAGATCTCATCGCCATAGGGGCCCAGGATGTAGCCTGACTTGACGATCACCTTCCACGGGTACTTCGTCGCATTTGGCACCGGCTCTACCCGGGCGCCGCAGACGACGCCCCAGCCGTGCAGGAACCGGTTGTGGCGCCGCAGCTTGGCCCGGAAATACTCCTGCTCCAGGGTCATGTCGTCCGGCGTGACCAGTTGCCGCGCATAGTAACGCGGCCGCTCGTTCACATTGGGCTTTGCAGCTTGCCGGTGGCAATCACAATAGGCGGTGTCCATGGTTCTCTCCGGTCGTTACTGTTTGCCGCCGCGATTGCGCACGGGTGCTTCGCCTGCCAATGCAAGCATGATGTCGAACAACATGTCGTTGGAGTACACGATCGGGCGCGCATTGATCTCAATGTCCGCTGCCTGCGGCGGATCATCGCCCGAAGGCAAGCGGATATTGGCGAGTGGAATGCACAGGTCTGCCGGCAAATCCGGGCAGCTCCGGGTCACCCGCTCGACCAGCGCGTTGTAGTTCAGGCGTCCGTTGAGGACGAAATCCGCCACACTGGACTCAAGGCAGATGTCCGGCGCCTTGCAGCTGCGGATGACGAGCTTGTAGCGTTCCTGAATCGAGGACATCGAACATGATGTTGCCTGCCCGCAGTCATCCACCAGCACGGGAGCCGGATCGCTGTCGCACTGCTGGAAGCAGATGCAGAGATGGACATAATCTTCCGGCTCGCAATTCCCCGGAGGTGGCTGATCGGGCTTGCTGGCCGGCCTCGGCGGGATATCGATTGGCTCGCTGGTGCAGGGAACGATGATCTCTCGCCCACCGCGATCGAGCGCAGCCCCGGCCGTCACCACCACCGCGCGGCCGTTTTCCGCAGGCTGCACATCGAGCCCGCAAAGCACACCGTAGCCGCTGACCAGCCGGTTCAACAGCCAGCGTTTGCCGTTAAGATAATCCTGCTCAAGCTGGAAGTGGTAGACATCGAGCAGCTTGCCGTAGAAGTAGCGATTGCGAACGAACGTATGTATTCCGTCGCATGGTTTCGCGTCTCGCAATGTCATCTGCATGATATCTCCTCACTTCGAGCTAGGGTTTCAAATCGTCTCCAAAGCGGCTGCTCCCGATGCGCGGAGGCAGCGGGCCACCGAGGCGCAAGCCGAATTCATGGCTCTCGCCAAGCCCTCCGGCCGGCGGCTCGGCGGCAACAACCGTGTCGACGCCCACCCGCCCCTGCACGCCGACCCGCATGACCGGATCGATCAGCGCCAGGCGGTAGGTCGTGTGAGCCGGCTTTTCCCGCTCGATGATGTCCTTGATCAGTTGCAGCCGCGCGTCAGTGTTCGCCTCGTGCCTGTAGACCTCGATCACGAACTGCCAGGCGGCGCTCGCAAACACGGGTTCGCCATATTCGGCATCGGTGATGAGGTAGGAATGGTCGAGTGTCGCGTCCATGCTGAGGACGGCGCCGCCGGGCTGTGCCGACGGCAGATATGTCCCGAGACCCAGCGCAGACGGCGTAGCGCCGGAACTGGCTGCGGATGGAAACGCCACGAACGAACTGGCGGCGATCGGTTCGCTGATGATGGCGTGGACCCCTGCATCTTCGAGCAGGGCTAACCGTAGCCCCTCGACCGTTCCACGCCACTGGTAGCGGCGGAACGCGCCGGCAATGCTGTTGCGCAAGCGCGCTACCGGCTCGCCCTGCTCTAGCTCCACGGCGAGCCAGCTTGCCAGCCACGGCAGCGCTTCGGCCGGCGTGCTGTATGGATCAAAATAGCGCTCCAGCGAGTTCACCTCGCCTTCGATATCCTCGAAGAGACCCTGGAACAGGGCCACGAAGCGCTTGAGAAAGTCCGGCTGGTTGCCGGGGTTGAGGTAGACCAGCGGCAGATATTTGGTGAAGCTGTCCGCATTGAAGTCGGCGCGCATCTGCGTCAGGCGCGGCGTACCGGTGCGGTCGCTGAGGAATCGCGCACCGACGAACAGAAAACCCGCCTTTTGCTCGCCGAGCAGGAAATCTTCCACATCCTCGGGAATCGCGCGCCATGGACTGCCGAATGGCTGCTCGGCCTCCGGGTCTACCGCAGGCGCCGGCGTCCTGTCGTTCGACAGGGCGTAGTAGAATTCGACATGCGAGCCGGCCGCATTGCTGACCGATGCCCTGAGCCTGCTCCACGCCACCGGCAACGGGCCACCCGAGATCGCATCGCTCCACAGGACCCCGGAACCGAGATAGGCGCCGGCTATATCCAGCGAAACCGGTTGCACGGCATTTTCCGTTTGCACCAGCAGCGCGCCGCATAGCGGCGCGACCCCCCACGCCCCGACAAAAACCTCGAACCCCGGCGCCACGCCGTTAGACACGAAATGATAGGGCAGAAAGAACCCCAGGATGCGCCGGCCCAAAATGTGGCCGACAA
>NZ_JBVVPQ010000020.1:21138-56673 GCF_055811695.1 Bradyrhizobium sp. MI1.3
CCCCCCCCCCCGCCCCCGGCCCCTGTATAACCCCCCCAACCGGGGCCCCCGCCTTTTTGCTTTTCCCCCCCCCCCCCCCCGGCGCGGGGCCGCGACCGCGAGCGCCGCGACATATCCGTCGAAGCCGGTCGCCTCGCCGTTAGACTCGAATGGATCGGCAAGATCGAACGCCAGGATGCGCCGGCCATCATTGTCGCCGACATAAAGCGTGGTCTCGCTCGCCGCCAGCGCGATCACGTTGCCCATGCCTGGCCACTGTATCTGGCGGACCAGCGATCCCGACCGGTCAAAGACGCAAATCACATCGCCGGAGAGATCGGCAACGAAGACCCGGCTCGTTTCTCCACTCCCGCTCACGGCCAAAGCGCTGGGATAGGCCAGATAGCCGTCGTTCTGGATGCGCGCGGCAAACTCCGCATCGACATCGCCGGTCCGGGCAACTTTCGAGACACGTCCGTTGCCCGTGTCCAGAACGTAGATATTTTGTTCATCCTGATCGGCGGCGACGGACCATGGCGTGCTGAAGCCGTCCGGCGCGTCGGAGGCCGCGGGACCGCCGCTGAGATCCGCTTGTCCCCAGACTTCGCGGACATCGAAATCGGTCAAATCGCAAAACAGCAGGCGATGATTGCCACTGTCGACAACCACCAGCCGTTCCGACTTTTCGAGCACCAGCAGGCCGCGCGGCGCACTGAGCGGGCCAAGGCCTGCACGCTCGCTGAGACAGGCAAGAGGCGACGGCGCTGGGTCGCATCCAGCGCTTATTATAATGCGGTTCTCGGGGGGAATTGAATAGAACATCCTCCCCGCCTGATCGACCGCAATGCCGCCCGGGCCATCCGGCGCCACCGCCGCAGTCGAAGCGGCCGGCGGGCTCGACAGCCGCGGCGCCGAACGCAGCTGGAGCACCCCCTGCGACGTCAGTTCGAGACCGCGCCGGTGGAAGTCGAGCCACCTTCCTGAGCGATTGAGATAACGGAAATTGCTGGCCTGGGACTGCATGGCCTATCCTTCCACTCCCAGCCACTCGACATTCCATTTCGTCAACGCCGCCGCATTGTTATCTTCCAGCGCGGCCGCGACCTTGACCAAATCCAGATCGCCGCCGATCAACGACTTGGGAATCAGTAAAGACAACCGGAACTTCGTGTTGGAACCATCGTCATTTTCGACTCGCGGGAATCCATCCAGGATCAAGGTATGCACTTGCGATGGCTGCAGGCTCACAGTGACCTTCCGGTCGCCCATGACGTGAACCGTATAGCGCGGCTTGCCGCGAAACGAGGCCACAGAGGTATCGACATCCAGGGTTATCGTGATGCCGAGGTCGGAAGCCGAAGCCTTCCAGGCCTGCTCATTCTTCGTGCTGCCGGCAAACAGATACGGCTGCGCCGCCGGCTTGGCATTGCGCCGCTGCGCCAGTGACAGCGGCTGATTCAGTTTGCAGTTGAGAACTTCCGCGCGAGCGAGACGAATGCGCGCGCCTGTCTCCAGCTCCTTGTTGACCGGCTGCAGCTTTGCCAGCCGCCCCGTTGCGAGCGCCGCCTTTCCGGGAAGATCGCCGGTAGGCACAAGCTCCACCCAGCAGAATACCGGCGTCTCCTGGTATCGAACGGCGCTGCGCGATACGCAGACGCCGTCACGGGTCTCGCTCTCCTTGAGCAGCGAGTCGTCTCGATAGGAAACCGCGAGGTCGTAATAGACCGGATTGCCGTCGCCGTCATTGGCAACCGGCGGTACCTGCAGGACTTCGGGTTGCGTCAGCACGATTTCGCGTCCGCTGGAGTCGATGGCGTAGCCCGGCTCGATCCTGACTTCCCGATCGTCCTTGTTGCCGGAGACAGCAAAGCCACTGCCTATTCCGGCCTGGTGGAGACTCTGGTTGTGCAGCCAGCGCATTTCGCGATTGAACTGCTCCAGAAACTGCAGGTCCGCGGCAAACAGACGTTGACCGTCGAAAAACTTGATCCGTTCGATGGCGGGCGCGACGCTGGCGATCGGCATGGCTACTCCTTCGATTCCGTACAGGGGCAAGCGGGCGCAGGCTTTGCAATACAAGGCTTGGGTAGTTGGTCCCCATCCCCGCACGCCAGCCAGTTCACAAGGAGTTCGTGCTTCTGGATCTGTGCCAGGGCGGAACCGCGAACGAACGCCGTCGATGCCGAAATATCCTCGGGGCGGAAAGCGAACGCGGGCTCGTCCGTTTCGAATAGCAGCAACACCACGTCGTGATCCGCGGGCAGCGGCAGGAGGATGCGCGCCGTCATCGAGCGCGCATTTCCCGCGATCCGGTCGATACCTGCCAGTTCAATTGTTTCGTATGGTGTGATGCCGTATTTCGGGTTCAAGCGGAGCTGCAACACGTTCTCCGTCACGGTGGAGAGTCCAACTATGTCATTCGTCAGCAAACCATCGAGCAGCGGAAACACGGTGATCGCATTGCTGCCGGCCGTGGTGATCCTGGCTATTCCCGAAATATCTGCAGGCAGCTGCCGCCACCCGACAATGGTGGCCAGAAAATCACCCGCCCGCAAACGCGAGGGTTGGTCGATCTTAACGTGCAAGTCGTCGTTGCCCGGTGCAATCGTAACCGCACCACGGATGGTCGCGACCGCCAGATTGTCGCCCTCAGCCAGGTTAGCAATTGCTGCGGCAAGCCGGATTGACGTTTCTTTGGCCTCAGCGACCAGCGCAAGCCCGCCACGCGCCGTCACAACGTCGTGGGCTTGAATGAGATAACTGTCACTTACGGTGATCGTGCCGTCAGCGGATATCGCCTCGACTTGTACAGTCGGAGGGAAAACACACAATCCAACCACGTCACCCGGAGCGAGATCGGGGATTTTTGCTTCAAGCAAAAGCGTCTTGCCGATGGATAAGTTCACCGCCATGGGAACAGCACTCGCCTTGAGCACATCGTCGATGCAGGCGACATACGTATCCTTGGGAAATAGCGCGGCATTGTTCAGTGTGAGCCTGTTGTCCTCCACTGCCAGCACCGTCGCTCGCACAGGAAAACTGGCAGCCGCGATGATGTCCTTCGACTTCAGCCCGGCAATCGGCTGGCTCAGCGTCAACGTTTTTGAACTGCTCTTGATATGCTGCACGCGAACAGGCCGGGATGCGATGTTTTTGTTGATTTTCGCCACCAGATCGCCCGCGCGAAACGGCGCGACGTTATCGACCTGGATCTTCACCTCACCCGCATTGTCAGCCACCTCGATTACCTTGGCGCCCTCTCTAGCGATGCCGATAGTACTGGCAGATTTGAGACCTATCGCTGCCGAAAGGGTTAGAACGTTGTTCGCCTTCTTGCCGAGAATGATTGCCGGAGTCGAATTTTCGAAGTCGTCACTAAGCCGCACCACCACGTCATTGACGGAAAATGGCGTCGAGTCGGAGACGGTAATATCAAGGCCCGTGACGCTGACGACGGTCGACGCCGGTCGCGCGACACCCAAAGGATCGTCAGCTACGAGGCCTGCAATTGAAGCCGACAGCTCCAGCGTTGCGGAATCATCGATGGAGACAACCTTGGCGGGGCGTGCACTTCCCGCATTGACCCCGAGCTTGACGACGACATCGCTTTCCCTGAACGAATCCGCGTTGTCGACCGTTACCGCGAAGACGGAAACTGACCCAGAAACCTCGGTGACGAAGGTCGTCCGTGGCAGATTGCCGAAGGCGACCGATGTCGAAGTGGTATTCTGCAATGGACCATCAAGGGTCGCCACTTTGTTGGAAATCGCTGTGATCGACGACAACTGTTCGCCGATCGGCAACAAGCGCGCGATAGTGTCATCAGCTTTGAGCGGGTTGTCCGCTTCGCTCAGCTTGATGCTGCCATCCAGTTTCTGAGCGGCAGTGACGCGGACCTTCGGGTCGGCAAAGCTCAATGCTTGCCGAGCAATGCCTCGCAGCATCAGTTGCAGCTTGAAACTCTCCGGCGACGGTTCGGCAATGCTGGCGAACCAGACGAGGTCCCGCTTCGGGATGCGCCTTTCAATCGTCGTATTCTGACTCTTCACCTCTTCGACAATGTCCGGTGAGGGGTTGCCCTCCACTGCCTCTGCGAAATAATGGGGAGTCCGGGTGTACCCGGCCGCCGACGTATCGATCGTCACCTCCACGCCGATCTCTTCATCCCCGATCTTCCAGGATTTCCAGGGGGTCTCACCGGCAATCGTCGTTCCCGTTGCGAGCCGGGGCCGAGCCATGGGACGCGCGACAACAGGCTTGAAGTTGGGATCGAGGTTCGGTGTGCCCGCATCGAAGATGAGCCCGGCGACAGCGATCTCCCTGAATGGATTGACCTCGCGCGGCAGCTTCCAGATCAGGGCAATCCCGCCGTCGCGGCTCGGATCATGACTGACCACTAGCACGAGCGGATCTGTTGCCGGGGGAGGCAACGTAACTTTGCGGCTCGCTTCGACATACAGTCCGCGACCGTTGCAGTCGTAGGCGACGCCACAAGCGAGTTCGCCAATGATCTTCTGCTCTTTGTTGACGACAAGGCCCAGGTTCAGTCCGACCGCCACTCCGTAAGCGCCGTGGACCGAGCGGTTGTGCAGCGCGCGAAGCTCGGCATCGCTGTCGATCTGCGTCCGCAGATCGCCGGAGGCCAGCAGCTGGCCCTGCCAGTAGCGTACGCGCTCGAGCTCCCTCATCGTTCGCGGGGCCATGTCAAATCACCTCGATCTGGTGGACGCCCGACACCGTCAGCGCGAGCGGAGAGAGACAGACATTGCCGCACTGCGCATCGGAGCCTGGCACGGCAAGCTGCAGCGACTGCACATGATCAACGCCGGGGATCCGCGCGATCACGTCCAGCACTTCGGAGGTGTAGACGTCGCGTCCCAGCGGCCATCCCTCGCCGTCGGGGCCACCCTCCAATGGCTCGAGAAATTTTTGCAGCGCCTTGACGATGGCATCGCGCACGGCTGTCTTGTTCTGACCGGGAAATGCCTTTACCTGGGCGATCGCGGCGACTTCAAGGTAATCCGGACCCATCACGTCAATGCGCGTCCCGATCACGTGCCGGCGCGACAGATAGGCAGACACCGCGCTCAGGAGTCCGGCCGAAGGCACCGGCCGGCCCGCCGGCAACCGCGGTACGATCACGACGGTGACGATGCCGGGAGCCCCATAGCACGGCAGCGCCGCACAATGGTTGGCCAGCGCTATTGCCCTGGCGATGCCGGTGCCGGGCGTCTGCTTCGCCAGCACTTCGCAGTCCTGCAATGTGACCGCCCGCGACGGTACCTGCAGCAGCTGGGCCGCTCGGCCTTCGGCGTGCGTCAGTGTCTCCTCGTCCACTCCGCCCGACGCCGGCTGTGGGTTCGTAAGGTGCAGTTGTCTGGCGACTGCCGTCGGGCCGTCGAACAGTTCCGCATTGTATGGGCCGGTGTCGAGACAGAGCGTCTTGTCATGCGCAGCCAGGTTGCCCGCCGCCCCTGCGGTCTGCAGTGCGACCGCGATCATGCATTCGCCCTCGCAAGGCACCCGACCGTTCTGGCCGTCTCCGAAATGCACAGCCGCCGAGCCGGCCGCGAGCACAAAATGGGAATCGGCCGGACCGGACGCCACAAAGCTGTTCCGCTGCCGCCATGGCTGCAACTGCCCCGACTCGATTGAGTAAAGCGCAAATCCCGCGTCGAGTATTTCGGGCCCGGACAGATTGCAGGTCTGGTTCGGCGCACCCGTTCCGATCCCCAATCGCCGCGCTTCCACACTGAAGTGACCCGCGGCGGTATCAGTCGCCGGTTGATAATTCAACACGCGCACCTTGATCGCATCGTCGGCCGCGCTGGTGAATTCGAGGCTGCAGATCTGGTCCGATTCGAATTGAAAGCGCAGCCATGCCAAATCGCCCGACGCGGGTGGCGCCCCCGAGGCGACGACTCGCGGCGCAATCGACCATTTCTCCCAGATCGGCGCACACTGCTCAGCCTCCGCGGCATTGGCGAGGATCCGCAAGCCAATCGGCTTCGCATCGTATGCCCCTGAAACGAAACGGGCGCGCACGTAGGCAAGCTTCGTCGCAACGGCGCCCGTACGCAGCACTGCCGCCGTCTGCGGCAGCCGCAGCGTGACCGGGCCGGATAAAGTGAGCGAACGCGTGTCGTCAGTCGCCTCGATCGTCTCCCATATGCCGGGCGCCGTCTGCGCTTCCCACACAATGACCGCCGAATGATGCGCCGGCAGTTCCGGCTGCGCGAACGTGCATGGCAACTGTTCGCAGCAGGTTGGCGTCATTTGGCCGCACGACAAACTGCGCGAGGCGATCTCGTCCATGATACGGGCGCGCTCGTCCGCGACAGCTTCATCGCCATCGAGCCCGATGTAGAGGCTCATCGCGGTGCCGGCATCGAGAGCCGGGGTGAAGCCGAGATAGAAGCTGTCGCCGGGTTTTGGGTCGCCGCCGAAAAGCTCAATCGGCTTGCCACGCTGCAGATCGCCGGTCGCATCGCGGAACTTGCCGCCGCTTTCGACCTGCACGCTGGCGATCGTCGCCGGCAGCACCAGGATGTCGTCGCGCAATCGAAAATTCCCGACGGCGGATTTGAGCAGCGTTGCCGCCGGCAGCGAAACCGTGCCGCCAACCGAATCCGTCAACGCAAACACCACCGGCATCCGCGCGGCAACGGGCGGCCGAGGTGTGACGCCCACCATCGCCAGGAAGGCGCGGATATGTGAGTCCGGGATGCGGTCGACACGATAAATATCCGTCTCGGCGATCCATGCCAGCAGTTCCATCAGCATGATGGCCGGAGCATGCGCGTTATGATCGGTCCACGACGGCGAAAGGATCGGGATCAGCGAGCGACCTTCGTCCACCAGATCGGCCCAGCGGCGATCGTCGAGATTGGGGAGCGGGACAAACGAGGCATTCATTGCTGCGCTCCCTTGACCTTGATGCGAAGGCTGCCCGCGACCACGATCTGATCGGGCGGGACTTCGATGAAATCGCCGCGTACTTCGTTGTTGGCCAATAGCTGGATCACTTCGGCATGATCCAGTCCCTCGACCGACTCGAGCACCGTGGCGACGTCGGACAGGTGCACACCGCGACCGAAATCCCAGCCGTCGCGCGAGGGGCCGCCATGCAGGGGGTGCAGAAAGTCTTCGAGTGCCCCGCGCGCGCGAGCATCGACCTCGCCGGCTTCCGAGTCGCGCAACGGCACGATGGTGGCGGAAACATCGATCGGGCAATAGGTCGGGCCGGTGACGTAGATGTGGCCGCTGGCCGCAACGCCGGCCGGTGCACGCGCGGCGAGATAGGCCAGCACCTCGTCGCGCAGGCCGCGCGTCGGATAAGGCCGGGCCTCCCGGCTTTCCGGAATGATCAGGACGGTGACCCATCCGGGGAGATTCCGGCCGGATGGATTTCGACCGGCAAGCGCTTTCACGACCGCGATTGCGGACGATGCCTCGCGGACCATTGCCTCGTAATCGCCGGTGGTCAGCGCCCTACCCGCATGGCGGACCGATGCGGGCGCCCGCCGCCGGAAGCTTTCCTGCGTCTCGCCATCAGACCCGCCTTCGGCCGCGCGTGCATTGAATACCGCCTGCACGCCGGAAACGGGACCGAGCAACTGCGTGATGGTGCTGGCCGCCACGTTTCCGTCCGAACCCCCTCCCGATTGGAACGTGCGCAGATTGACGGCCGCATCGAGAGGCAAAGTACAGCCGTTCACACCATCGCCGAAGAACACGAGCCCGCGGGCGCGCTCGATCATATAGTGGCGTTCTGTCGCGCTCGAGAAGAACAGATTTGGCTTCGGCTCCCACCGCACCCAGACTTCGGCAACGCGCTTCTGTTTGTCGCGCCGCAGCCGCAAGTCGCCCTCGACGATGTCGCCGGCCAGCACCTCTTTGCCGAGCTGTCCCTCCAGCTTCCGGATGCGATCATTGTCGCCTCCAAACAAATCGAGCGCGATCAGCCGCCACTCGACGTTTGCGCGCGGGCCGGACAGTTCAAGAACCTCCAGCCGCTCGCCGGGGATGATTGGAATCTGAGCGATCCGGAAAACCTCGTCCGGCTGGCCGTTTGCCTTTCCGATGTCGACATCGGTGAATGTTCTTTGTTGCAGCGCCCAGACCGCATTGGGATAGATGCCTGCCACCGTCACCTGCGACGGCGGCCCGTCTTCTTTCAACCGCCCGCGCAGCCAGTGCAACGCCACGCCGAACCTTGCCAGCGCAACACTGTCGTCTTCGGCAATGAACGAGAGGATGCCCGGCGCAGTCAGCTCCCGGGTTTCATCTTTGACGGCCACATGACTCCACCTAAAGCCGTCCCAATACTCCCAGATCATGCTCGCCAGCGCCGCCCCGGACGGCTGTTCGACAATGTCAATGAACAGGCCGATGTCAGCGGTGGGCGGTTTCTGGTCGAAGCCCAGATACAACGCCGGCGTTACATCCTCCATTCTCCGGTAGGGTTGAAAGAAGGATCCCGGCCAGATCGCCTCATAGGTGCGGTCTTCATAACGGAAGTCGTTGAACGTCAACGCCGTCTCAGGATGAAACGGACCGAACTGCCAGGAATAGGCGAGCGCTGCACCAGCGAGAATCGGCGGTTGGGTGACCAGCAGCGTGAAGTGGTTGGTATTGAAGTCGATGGTCTGCACGAAGCCATAGCCGCCGCTGACGAGTCGCGCCCGCATCCAGAGATCAAGATCATTGTTGACGGAAACCGGCATGAAATCCACCGGAACCGCGAAATCGAGAATCTCGCTGGTGCCGAAATCGGCCGCCGGCGCTTGCTCGCTGATGGTCGCCAGCTCCGTCCACTCGCGCCCGTCCCAATATTCCCAGATTACCACGGGTTTCAGTGGGGTGATGCCGACCCGGTTGCCGTCCCTATCGACCGGCGGCATCAATTGATCGGTCGGCGCCGATGTGCGCGGCAGGTACATCCGGAACCGCGCGCCCGGCTTGGCGAAGATCTCCTTGTTGCTGAAATAGAATACGGTTCCCGGTTGGGGTTGCTGTCCGAATGGGTAGAAAGGCTTCGTCGTGTCGAGTTTGGTTCCGTCGTTGAACGCCTTCTCCAGAACCAACGCCGACAGCTTGAGTGTGAGGCTGACCTCCGCCGTGTTGGACGGCACCTTGATTTTCGTTGTGGCGCGCACGCCGAAAAATCCAACCTCGAATTTCAGCAGTTGATTCGATCCGAAGTCATCGAGCGCGAAAGAGAATGTTCCGCCTGCACCCGTGGGCCCGGTCGTCCGCTCCGCAAACGCTTTTGGACTGTCCTCTTTTGAGATTGTAACGGTGGCCCCGATCAGGGGTTGGCCGGCTTCGTTCCTCACTGTCCCGGTCAGCAGCGGCAGATTAGCCACCGGCAACGCGCGCGGCTGCATTCCCAGCTGACGCACCTCTTTCAGCAGCTTCTGTTTTGCCTGCGACTCCTGCGCCGTTCCACCGAGACGGGCAATGATCGAGCTGTTGACCAGACTGCTGATGCGGATGCTTTCGACTTCAGGCAACGGCTTCTCGGGATCCGGCGGCAAGGATTGCGTCAACCGTCCGCGAATCCAGTAGCCGGTTATGCCATTGACGGCCGTTTTGTCGCTCTTGGCGCAGTCGGCCTTCAACTTGATGACGCCGCTGACCGTCATTCCGTTCGTGGCGTCGTCAGGGGCGCCGGTCTGGATTTCGCAGCCAGGGTCCTGGGCGGCAAACCCCCGCCAGACCTGCCCGTCCCAATATTCCCAGGCGATATTCAGCGCCTCGACCGCCGCATGCTGGAACTGGAATTCCACGGCCAGCACCACATTTGCGCTCAGGTTGAGCAAGGCCGAATGCGCGAGATAAAGATGGTGCGGCGCCGTGGTCAGCGCGTGCGGGTCGAACAGGCTGAGCGTCTTGCCGGTGAAAAACTCGGCGCTGTGATCGATATATTCGTCACGCCCGGGCCACAGACTGAAGACCTGCATGAGCTTGCCCGCGGTGATGCCCACGGCGGACTCGGTCTCGAATACCATCTGCTGGTTCGATCCGGGCGGCGGCGGCGCAGCCACCGAGGTGCCGGCAGGCGCCTCACCGCTGGCCGCGCCATTCGATAGCTGAAACACAATCGGCGCGCGTGCCGCCCGCGCCGGCGACAGTCGTTGCCCGAGCATGTCCATAAAAGCGAGCTTGTTCTTGTCCGGAGACTGGTTCAGCCGCTGCAGGATGGCCTGGGCGTAGCGTGCGGCGATCACCTGGAGTGCACGTCCGGGATCTTTCGCGTCTGGGTTCCAGTTCGGCAAATAGCCCGGCCGCCGCGCTTCGAGCTCCCCGTTGAGCTCGTCCTGATCACGCCCATCAATTACCACTGACGGCAACACGATCATCGCGACGATCCTTCGCCAAGATAGAACGGGTAAACCAGATTACCCACGCTGTTGGTCAGTCGAACCCGGTAGGTGATGTCGATCAGCAAGGTGCCGATCGCAGTCGACGACGGGCTCACCGATACCGCAACGACGTCGATGCGCGATTCCCAATCGATCAGCGCGTTCTCGACACGGGTCCGCAGCGCCGCCATGCTGGTCGGGTTGATCGGCTCGAACACGAATGCATTCAGCCCGGCGCCGAAGGTCGGCCGCATCAGCCGTTCGCCGTTATTGGTCTGCAGAATGATGAGAATCGCCTGGCGGACGTCCTCCTCATACGCGGCCATCGCCGCCTGGCCGGTCGCGGTGGCAGCCAGCGGAAAATTCCACCCCACGCCCAGGAAGCTCTTGCCGGATGCAACCGTTGCCATTGCCGTCAGCCCCCGATTTCCACCAGCGGCGAGCCCATCACAATAGGTGCTCCGCAACCGGACACGTCGCCGACCCGCGCCGCCGGTCTTCCTCCGATCAGCACGGTGGCGCTGCCCTTCGCGATCGGCGATGGCGGATGCGGACCGGCGGTCGGCGGCATCGCGCAAATGTGGTTGTCGCCGGCTACGGCTGCGGGCATGCCGCCGATCAACACGGTCGGAACGCCAGGGCCCGCGATCATGCCCGGGTGTCCGGTGGGATCTCCTACGCGCGCAGCAAACGGCATTCGGCTCCCTCCCCTAATTCAGCTTGATCGGCAGACCGGTGACGCTGAACGGTCCAGCCGATGTGATCGAAACATCGGCCGCCGACATGTCGATCTTGGTTGCCTTCATTTCGATCGTCAGCGCTTCCAGGGCGATCTTGTTCACCGCGGAAATCGTCACCGCCTGGGCCAGGTTGTCGAGCTTGACGGTGACCGTGCCGGCGAGATTCGTCAGCTCAATCTTCTTGGGGTCGAGTGTGATCTTTTGTTTGGTGCTGGTCGTTATCGTGACCGACTGCTTGGCGTCGTCCATCTCGATCTCGTGCCCAAGCGCCTCGGTCGCTCCGGTCTTGATCACCTTCTTGGTCAGAACGTCGGTTGGGAGACTGATTGGCGGCCGGTTCATCGTGCTCCACAGCCCGCCAAGAATGTAGCAGCTGCTCAGGTCGTTCTCGGCGAACGCCACCAGCACTTCGTCGTCGATCTCAGGAATCCAGAGGAGACCGCGCGACGCGGAAGCGCCAACCGCGCTGACCCGAGCCCAGGGCTCGAACGCCGGCCGCGACGGAATCTTGACCTGGACCCGCCCCTGGCCGATCAGGTCGAAGTTGTTGGTCACGATTCCCGGTGCTATGGCGAAGCCTGCCGCTTCCGGCTCGCTCATGAGATTCATGAAATTATCGAGCAACGCTTCAGACACGGCTGATACCTCACGCGGAAAATTCACCCTGCAATCTTACGATCCGGCCGGCCTTTGGGAGCGGAATGGAGCCGAACCAGACTTCCTTTCGCACCTGGAAGTTGGTGCGATAGCCGCTTGCGTCGAACGTGTGGGTCGCCGACGTGATCCGGTACAGGCCGCTGAACTGGTCGCCCAAACCGTCCAGACGGATCACGCGGCTTGCCTTGATGCGCGGATCGCCGATGCAGGCGCCGGACCCGGTCAGACGGTTGTTCAATCGCGGGAGCAATTCGCTGAGGATGTTGCGCGCCGCAACGGCATAACCTGTGGACTTCTTCGACTTGACCTTGCCCTTGGCGGGTGCCGGCAAAATAGCCTCGACCTCACCCAAGCTCGGATAGATCGCCAGGTCGAAGCACGCCCTGTCGTAGTCCCACGACACCATGATCACGAATTCCATCTGCAGGCTGTCGACCCAGACGCGGTCCGACACGCCGTACAAGTCGCCGATCGTGGTCAGCCTCGGCGTGAATTCCATCAGTGAGCTGCCCCATTTCAGCGTCAGGCTTGGCGTGTATTGCTGGATCAGGAACTGAAACTTAAGGACCCGCCCCTTGGGACTCTGGGTGTGGTCAATGAAGACTTCCCACCCGTTTTCCTTGGCAATTTTCGACAGGAAGTCGAAGTCCGTTTGGTCCTCTTGCCGGCGTACCGATTTCTCCATGAACTCGGGAAACGTCTGAAATGATGCAAGCGTCAACAGCATCGACAGCGCCCCGCCGATCGGATCCGGCTCCGGAATCAACAGATCGGCTGCGCTCGCGATGCTAACGACGGCGGCATCCGGCAGCGGAAAATTGCCGACTGAGGGAATGCTGACCTTGAATGCCCGGTCCTTGGTGCCGTGCGTCAGGCGATTGAGGAAATCCTGCGCGGTGATGCGGATTGTCGGCATGCCGCCGGACGGGAACGTCGGTTCGACGCCGGTGATTTCGCCGACGAAGACCTCCTCGAGCGGATCGGGCGCATAGCCGATCGACAGTGAAAACGGCGTATCGACGCTGAGCAGCGGGTGGTCCAGCCATTGCAACGAGGGATTGGCAATCGTCACCTCGACCCGGTCGGCGCCTTTCATTCCGTCCTCGTAGGTCACCGACGAAATCGCGGCCTTCAAGGCGGTCGGCAGCGGCTGGCCGTCGAGCTTGATTCGGAATTCGGGGGCGTAGGTCGGATACATGGGCATTATTGAATCACCTCGCCTGTCGCCGGATTCGCGTAGGGAAGCGATGGAATGACCAGCGCCTGGCCGACCAGCAGTTCGCGCGGATTATCGATGTCGTTGGAGATCGTGATGGGACGCCACAGGGCCGGGTCCGAGTAGTACTTGTAGGCAATGCCGGTGATGGTCTCACCTTGCAGAACGATGTGCTGCTTCGTGTAATCGGCCGTCTCGCGCTTGACCTGCAGCGCCTCGTGTTCGGGATCGATGAACTCGGCAAAGCTCGCGGTAATGCGCGCCCGAACCGGCCGGCCGTCGTCCAGAAACAGCAGGAACTTCTGGTTTGCCTTGGTCAGCACGCACCGGAACTGCAAGGAAGCCCAGGACACGATCAACACCGGCGGCGCGTGCAGCGCCGGATCGATCTCCATCAGATGGATTAGCTTCTCGGTCTGCTGGCGGACGTCGCTGCGCTTTTCATAGGTATCGAACAACAGCTCCATATCGAGCGTGCGGAGGTTGCCGTGCGCAAACTGCAGCAGCGGCGAACTCAGGCCCGGGATAGCCTGTGAGACGAAATTGTTGTCGCGATTGAGGCTGTACTCTTCGGGGTTGAACATTACCTCGATCGACTCGTTGGAGTGCTCGATCGTTATCTTTGCTTTTGTCAGCGCCATGACCGGTCCTCACACCTGACCCATACGCTCGCGACGCGCGATGACGCGCCGGTCGATATACTTGAGCACCTGGCTTGCCAATTGCTCAACATTGACCGCGGGCGTCGCCGCAGCTGCTTCGCCGATCCGGCGAAGCTGTGATTCGAACAAGCGGCGTTCCGCCGGCACGTCGACGGACTGCAGCCTCGATGCCGCCGACGGCGCAGACTCCCGGCGCAATGCCATCGCCATTCGCCTTGGGGACTCTTCGCTCGGGCGCCGAAGCCGCCGCGCGAGCAGCCGGGATACCGGAGTCTGATCCGCGTCATCGCGGGGCCGCATATGCGGGCGGGATATCAAGGTATGTTGTTGTTCCGGCGCGAGCCCGGTCAACGCCAACCTGGCAGCTCGCTGCATGGCCACCATCGCCGGCAATCCATGTGACCGCAGCAGGTTGCGAACGGGATTGAACTGCATCTGTCGTGCGCCGGTCGGCAGTTGCTGGACGGAATGAGTGCTACGACCGTCGATGGCAACGTTGAAGAGGGTGTAGAAGTCGCCATGAACCGACAACCAGCGCTGCATGAGTTGCGCCGGCGTTCGCGATAACCGGGTGTGAAGCAGCAAGGTCGCCCTCGGCGCATCCGGCCAACGACGGTGTCGCGCCATCAAGCGCGATGCCCACGCCGTCCACGGTATCGCGGCGTTCGAAAGCTGCTGGATCGTCTTCCCTGTTTTCATCAAACGCTCTTGTCCGCCTCTTCGTTCAAACGCCCGTTGATCGTCGAAATCTCTGCGACCCACCGCCGCCGCTCGACATGTTCCAGGTTCATCACTTCGCCATGCGGCCAGTGGAAGTGATAGGCGACGAAGGCTACCTCCTCGTAGAGCGGCTCGAGGGGGTAGCCGACTATCCCCCCGGGTGCACGAGCTCCGGCTGGAACGCATGCGCGCACTTCGGACAGGTCAACGGAGGGCCGTCGTTTTCCAGCCTGTTGACGTCGTTATAGAGCCCCTGCAGATACGCGAGGTCGGTGGAATAAAGGCTTTCGATCACCTTCGGCGTGATCTGCTCGATTGCACCCAATCGCGTCACCACGCGCGACAGCAGAATGACGATCAGGTAGGCGGGATTTTGCTGTACCCGCGGATCCTTGAGCGGCAGGATCTCGTCAGCTGCGGTTGCCCGCCGCATCACACCGTCGCGATGCAGCGTCCCGTCGCTATCGAGATAGCCAAGTGGCAGCGTAAACTCGATCTCGGTCTGAAACATCGTTGCCTCACGCCTTTTCGATTCGTTCGTAAGCCACTTCGAGGGTTTCGATCGACAGGTCGTTGCCCTTGGCGTTGAAATTAGGCGCGGTGTATTTCACCGGGAACGCCTGGAACAGGTTCCAGCGCAGCACTTCCTGGCCCGCCATGTCAATTTGGATGACCGAGATGTTGCGGCGGATTTTTTCCGTCCGCCCGGTCATCACGTCCTCGAACCATTTGTAGAGCTGGGTATCGTCGGTATAGCCGCGCTTGAGCGATAGATTGCTGTGCTTGGTCTGCCCCGGAAACTTTCGCGTCCCGAGGATGTCCCCGCCTTCGCGGTATTCGACCGTATCGATGGTCGCATCGAGCCCGCCCACTTCCTGGAATCGGGCGTTGCTGATGCCGTCGATTTCTATCAGAAACTGGAATGCACGATAGTAAACCGGTTGCTGCCCTGTTTGCGGCATGACTGTGTTCTCCTGTCGAGGTTTGCGCTAGGCAGTGCTGGCGTTTTGCAGCAGCAGGCCGATGCGGACGATGATGAACTCGGCCGGGTACGTGACGCGCAGACCGACTTCGAGCGTCAGCTTGCCCAGCGCACGGTCCGCATCGCTGTTGAACGTGTCCGGGAAGCGAACATAATAGGCTTCGTCCGCAGTCGAGCCGAACAGCGCACCGTCGCGCCATACGCCATCGAGGAAGCCGCGCACACTGCGGATGATCTTCTGTCGTAGCGCCAGGTTGTTCGGCTCGAACACCGCGAACCGCAAGCCGACTTTCAACGATTGCTCGACATAGGTGAGCAGGCGTCGGGTGCCAATGTAACGGAAGTCCGTCTCTGCCTGGCCAGCCAATGTTCGTGCGCCCCATAGGGTCGGACCGGAGTCAAACAGGCGGACGATGTTCACTCCGTTCAGGTTTAGTTCATCTTGATCTGCGTCGTTCAGGACGTCCTCAACACCAAGCGTGCCGAGCAGGACCTCGTTGGCCGGTGCTTTGTGAACACCGCGAAGCGCATCAGTACTTCCGTAAACGCCCGCTATATGTCCAGTTGGAGCTACGTAGAACTTTGTGCCAGAGACTTCAGCTTTTCGGTCGTCAGACAGCACCGCGGAAACTTGAACGCGGGGGTAGTAGAACGCTGCCCAATTAGAGTTGTCCGGCCTCAACCCCGGAGGATTAGCGGAGATCAATTTGGTCAAAGACCTCCGGTCAGTTCCAACAGCTGTCGTAGTCGGCGAGTCGAGGATCGCGAAGCGATCCTTCATATTCATCGCTTGATCGGACAGCTTTTTGTATATGGCGGCACTCGCGCTTCCTGGAGCCGCAATGATTTGGACATCAACGCGCTCTAGCTTGTCGATACCGTCCGCAACGGAACCCGTACCAGAATTCACTATGTAGCAAGGTCCCCCGCCGTTTTGGAAATAGCCCAGTACAGCGTTGAAGAAATCATTGCTCTTGGTCAGGTCGTGCGTATCCTCGCCCTTCTTAAAGGAATAATCTCTGAAGAATTGATCGACGCTCGTCACCAACCTCGCTTCGCCGTTATACGTATTATCAAATGTAGAATTTACGGGAAGCAGCCCTACGAACCCAGGCGTGCTGGTGCTGACTCCGGCGATTGGAGGCCCAACAAGTTGCACTTCGCGAATTTTCACGCCGGGCAAATTCACAAGTGTGTCTGAGTTTACGGCCATGGCGTTAGACCCCTCCTCTACGGCGGCAGTTATGGTGCCAGTTGAAAGATATGCGTGTCCGGCAGACCGTCCGGGATGTCGATATCGCGTTGGAGCGGCGTCATTCCCGCAGCCGATGCGCGAAAGCCGTGAACACCGCGCTGGATTCCGGTGAACACGTATCGTCCCTGCGCATCGGTCGTTGCGGTATCGTTGCTGTCAAGACGTGCGACGGTGGCGCCGGGAATTGGTGATTGATCGGCGGCCTTCACCACCCGTCCGCCGATCGAGATGGATTCCTCGACCACCGCACTACCGGTCGGCGCATAGCGCTGGATCAGCGTCGTAACCACCGGCGAAGACGGCGAGTCTCTCAGGACATCCAGCGGTGCCGTGACGACCAGCATCACCGCCGGCCGCCACGGCAGTTTCATCGTGCTCCAGAAATCGTTCGAGATGCGCGGCGGCTCCGGCGGCGCAACGGTGAGATAGACGTGGGCGTTCTGAAAAACCGGCCCGCCTCCTGTCACCCCGAGAGCGAGGGGCACCACATCCGGATTCCGCAGCAGGATACGCAGCGCTTCCGACAGGACGTGGTGCTCGTCCAGGATCGGCGAAGCCATCTCGCTGTTCTCTGTCGTGCTCCATGCCGAGATCAAATAATGGCAGTCGAGGTACGTCGGTGGCTGTGAGAGCGCCACGCTGCCGTCGGACAATTCAACATTGTCCCACGATGCACGGCGGAAATTGCGGTTCTCGCTGACTTCGTACAGATAGACGTTCAAGTAGAGGCCGCTTCCCGACTTCACCTTCGACTGCCAGGCCTCGTCTGGAACAGTGAAATAGAAATGCGGTTTACTCCACTGCGGAAACCAGTCATTATTCAGTATTCTCAAGATCAGCTCGTCGACCAGGTCCAGCATCGTCAGTGCACCACTTCATTGAGTTCAGCGATGCTCAAATTCTTGCCTACCTTGGCGTATTCACGTTGGGTTGCCCTTAGGACGTCGGCCATGCCGACCGGGCGAGCCTGCTCCGCCGCCAGGAACGCTGCCGACAGGCCAATGTTGCTGATATTTCCGCCGCTCAAGCGGAAGCGATTTGCTAGCGCCGCGAAGTCAACAGCGCCGTCCACTGCCGTTTCGCGCGGCCACACGCACTTCCAGATCTTCAGGCGCGCTTCCTCTTCCGGGAATGGGAACTGCACCATGAAAGTCAGCCGCCGCAAGAAAGCGTCATCGATGTTGCCGCGCAGATTGGTCGTCAGGATCGTGATGCCCTCGTGCTGTTCCATTTTTTGGAGCAGGTAGCTGATCTCCATGTTGGCGTAGCGATCGTGGGCGTCGTGAACGGCCGACCTTTTGCCGAGCAGTGAGTCCGCTTCGTCGAACAGCAGCACGCTGTTGCTGCGAACGGCGGCGTTGAATATCCGCTCGAGATTTTGTTCGGTCTCGCCGATGTACTTGCTCACCACGCGCGACAGATCGATCCGGTACAGATCGAGATTGAGGTCGTTGGCGATCACCTCGGCTGCCATCGTCTTTCCTGTGCCGGAGGGCCCGGCAAACAGGGCGGCTATTCCCTTACCGCTGGAGAGCTTCCTGCCGAATCCACCATGCTCCATAACCTGATGGCCAAACCTGACGCGTGCGCTGATTTCCTTGAGCTGCTGCAAGACATCTTCAGAGAGAACGATGTCCTCCCAGCGATGAACCGGTCTGACCTTCGACGCCAGGGCGGCGAGTTCGCCGCCGCTTTGTCGGCGTGCCGCCGAGAGCAGCTCCGCGACAGCGGCATCTTTTTCCAGGCCGGCCGGCGCAGTGACCTTCCAGTCCAGTCGCTGCCGCGCGAAATTCACCGCAGCCGCAATCTCCTCCGGAGCCAAAATGAAGTTGCTCGCCAAGGTATCTGACGTCTCGGCATCAACGGTGATGCCGGCATCTTCCGTCAACGAGCGCCACAATTCGTGACGCGCCTCGTAGTCCGGCAATGCGAAGACAATCTCGAGGAAGCGTTCATTGCCGATGACGGCGCTTATCGCGGAAGTTTCCCCCGCAAGGATGACGGTGTCGATGGACTCTAGCAATCCATCGACAAACAAGCGCCCCGCTTCCTCTTCGGGGGGACTGCATCGCAGACCGCTGACATAGAGCAGACCGTTTGAAAGCGCGGCCTCCTGCGCGAGCAAGGACGCGATGACCGCGGGCTCGTTCTTCCATGCGGAGCTGCGCGCGAGGTCTGCCGTCAGCAGTGCCTGGCCGCCACTTTGCGCGAGCGCCGCCGCTGCCTCCCGCTTGCCTGATGTCGCCGGGCCGGAGAACAGCAGCCGGATTGGCCGTCCGTTATGCCGCGCGCCCACCGCAAAAGCCGGCAACCGTTGCACGATGTCGCTCTGGCAGAGCGTATCGGCGGGTTGCGCCGACGAGGCGTGGTAGGCGCAGAACGAGGCAAGCCGGCTGTCCAAGCTGTTGTCACCCAATAGCGCCCGGGCGGCTCGTTCGCCTACGCGCAGATACTGCGCCAGCAGCGGCGGTTCGACCAAAGCCGGATCCGGCAGCAGCGTGAGCATCCCCGAACGGATCAGTGGTGCATCCGACCTAAATCGCAGGCGCCGGTCTAGGCGCTCCTGGGGCCCGTTGCAAAAAAGATTGAGCGCGAGATCGACGGTCGGCCTACGCTTGGTCACGTCATCTTGCAGGTATGCGTAAATCCGCTCGTAACGCAAATCCAGTTCCGGGGCGAGCGCCAGAATGAGCACCGCATTGTCAAAATCGGGGAACGACCAGCGTTCGCTGATCGCGGACAGCCAAGATGAGGCGAGGAATTCAATGCGGGCTTCGACGATCGATTCATCCGAATCGAACCTCTCGCCTCCCTGACGCTTCATCAGCAGTTCGATCTCGTCGTCGCTGATATACAGTCCCTGAAGCGCGTCGTCGGCTCCGTTTCCTGCGAGCACGCGAGCCCGGGCGATTGCCGCCTTGAGTAGAGCGTCCAGTTTGCGCATCTGAACGAGAATCTCAGGCTTCGCCTCGCTCTCGCGAATCGTAAAAGCAGGGACGGGGACGCCTTGCCTGAAGAAGGATTTCGACAGGATTTTCATGAACGTCCCGCTGCCCTGTCGATCGTCGAAATCAAGCTGCTCGCGGAGACTTTGCCCAGCGGCGTCCGCTGAAAGCTCAGGTTATAGAGTGCGGCTTCCCGCCCGGTCTCGTTGATCGCAACAACCTTTACGGAGTACTGAGCGTCAAGACGTCGCGCATCCTCGCTTCTATCCTGCAGCATGATCGTCTCCCTTGTGATGACCACTTCAGGACCTGTCTGCCGAATTGCCGATAACAGGTCGGAACCGGCGCTCAGCTTTCCGACGATATGGAATCGCGCCTGAGACGAAACGATTGAAACAATCATCTCCTGCAGAATCTCGGGCATGTCGCCGATAAGGATGCGGATCAGATCGAAACTCCCAGGCTGAGCTTGTGACCGCAACAGTCAGTGATTTCCGGTTGATGGGTCAATGAGCCAACTGATCCTTAAACGGGCCAGGCGTAGGCATAGGAGCAAGCGGCGCTCCCAATCGATCACGGCTACACGCACGCTTGAAACCTTGCTCGATTCAGCGCGGATTCGAGCAAGTCGAGCCAAGCAATAAAAAAGGGTCTAGACCGAAAGACCCACCTTTTCCGTCTCTTTCGGTCTGGCCCTCCGGATCGTTGAAGAACGGTGCGGCGAAACTTTCGCACCTCGCGCTGCAATCCGCCGGCGACGTCACTCGCTTGCTTGTCGTCGATGAGTTATAAACGCGATGGCCCTCGAACTTCTGGCTGGGGTCGAGAAGTCAAAGTGAAGAGCGAGAACCGTCAGAAGATCCGCGCGCTACTCGTCGCGGAGATCCC
This sequence comes from Bradyrhizobium sp. MI1.3, assembly GCF_055811695.1. Lineage (NCBI taxonomy): Bacteria > Pseudomonadati > Pseudomonadota > Alphaproteobacteria > Hyphomicrobiales > Nitrobacteraceae > Bradyrhizobium > Bradyrhizobium sp. MI1.3. The sequence goes on from NZ_JBVVPQ010000020.1 coordinate 41,550, forward strand.
GGCTCGTGGGCATTCGTCGAGATATCGATTACCAGGGCCGCAGTCTGATCAAAGAATGCGGCTTGCTGTTTGCGCGGGCCATCGGCTTGCGGCTTCGCAGTCAGGTCTGCGAGTTATTAGGCGAAGATCATCAGCTCCTCAGTGTGATCTTGCCGGTTCTGTCGATCCACGAGCAGGTCTGCAAACAGCAAAGCAAATTCGACAACGAAATTCGTCAGCTGGCGAAGTCGGATGAAGCGATGCGTCGCCTGATGACAGTTCCGGGCGTCGGCGTTGTGACTGCTTTGACGTTTCCGCCATATGATCGATGATCCATTGCGCTTCCGATCAGCATCCAGCGTCGGCGCCTATCTGGGTCTTACACCGCGACGAAGCCACTCTGGCAAAACTGACGTCAATGGCGAGATATCCCAAGTGGGGCGACCGTCTTCTCCGGACGTACCTTCTTGAGGCGGCGACCGTTTTGCTTCATCGGACGAAGAAATAGTCTTCTCTCAAGGCCTGGGGAATGAAGTTTACCAAGCGGATTGGCACGAGAAAGGCAAAGGTCGCCATCACCCGGGAGATCGCTGTAATCCTCCACTGCGTCTGGGTCGATGGCACGTCGTTCAAACGGGGGGGCAGGCCAAGCAAGCCTGATCCTGCTTCTCGGTCCTGGTCCGGTCCGCCGGACCAACGATGTCCCGCTGGGCCGGAGGTTGTGACGACCCCGTTTATTCGGCTGGTTACGGCTTGACGGTACTCCGCTGCAGACGTTGAGGCGTCCGACCCGGACATCATGATGAGCGCCACGCGACTTCGAAGGGACCATGACCCAGCGCCGGCATCAAGCACAATGACAACAAACCGCTACCGGACTGGCACCAAGTCTCCACTCGCGCTCGCCCTGTCTATGCAACATAGCAGGCTCCGACGGGCCGTGCGCTACCACCGTCAAGAGAAAGGGAGAGATCACTTGACATCAGTCCACAATTAAAGGGCGGAATGACAGACACGCTTCGCCGGCGCGAAAAGACAAAAAACTCGAACCGGCTCAATGGGGCGAACTGAGTTTTGGTTCTTTCCGTTCTTGTTTTTCCGCTTCCCGAGTTCTCCAGCCCATCGGGTCGACAGACCCTATGGCGGCGGTTCCGTGAGCCACGCTTGATCCTTAGGGAGAAGCTGAGCCACGGCCGCCGGTGCAGGGTCGCGGCGCTGAAACCTCATTTCCACCCGGCCCCACGTCCCCTTTGTTGTGTCATCGTTCGGGGCGCGGCGCTTGTTGGTCCAATACTGCCCCCGCAGGACCCAGCCCTCAGGATGAACACTTTCGTCATTCAGATCGAGGAAGAGCGCGCCGCTGTGGTCCTCGCCATGATCGTCGGCGGGGATCATGGTAAGGGCGCGCTCCACCGCGAAGGTGCTGTAGTAGGTGACGTAGATGCGCGCCGAACCGGTATCCGTGCGTCTGAGTGTCGCCGCGAGCGTCTGGCCGGTGCTCTGATTGCGGATCAAGGTCATTCGAAGCCTACGAAACGAATGATCTACTGCCACCACAGTCGTGAACGGACACCATGTGGCGGGGCGCTGGATGGCATACCACGTACCCGAGAAATCCGGAAAGTTGATGACGCCGAGCTTCCGGAAGATCGGCTGTCGCCAACCCCATGTGGTGAACAGCCAGAAGACCGCACCGGTGATCGCTAGGGCGCCCACTGCGGCTTCGCTAAGCGGCACGAAGGCGGCATAAAGGGCATGCACAAACTTCCAAGAAACTTCGAGCGGAGGTGGGTCGATCTTCGTCTGAGCCCACCAGAGCTTCCCCAGAAACGCGACGACGAAGAAAATTCCCAGCCAGTTGATAAGACGCTGCCAGTTCGCGAGCCCGTTCACTGCGAGAGCGCCTGGATGATAGCCTCGAAGCGCGACTTCGATGCTCTGTCCTTGGGCAGGCCCGGGAATCCAGTCTCGTCGTGGCGCCAGCCACGCCTGCCGACCACCGCGCTCACCGCAGCTGCAATGTCGTCACTCTCGATCGCGCAGGACAGTTTCTGCTCCAACATAGCAACGAGACCGTAGGCGTCGCCCGCCTCTGCTGCCGCTTCCGGATAAGCCTCGAGCGGCCGTTCGAAATATTTTCGCGTATCCTCGTTCACCTGGCGTCGCTGCCCGAAATGCTCCTGAAACCTCTGCCGCAGCCGTTCTAGGCTGCCGTCGGAAAACAGCACCGGCCGCCCGCAGGCTGTGGCGAAAGCAATCTCAGCAAGCGTACCGCGGCTGCCACCAAATGCGACGACTACGTCGGGCGTCCGGCCGTTGATGACGTTCCGTATATAGTGAGGCTGGCCGGTATGCAGAAACAACCGTCGGCCGCCCTCGGCGTAGTCCCAGTGGGTCGCCGAAGCGGGCAAGATACCGATCAGGCGGCACGTGGCGGGTGCCACCTCTGCGGCCCCGAGCATCGATCCGTCCTTGACCTCTCCCTTGCACTCAATCGATGCTCTCGGCAGCACTTGGCCGCCAGTCAGCAAAATCCATTCTCGCTGCGCGATTACCCTCCCCAGCGCGACGCTGGGCTCCATCTGCCCATCGCCTCCGATTACGCCGACGATTGCTCGACGCCCAGGCATCCACATCGTCCCGCTGCCGCTTCCAACAGTTTAAAGCGGCTTGGCTCCAATTGGAAGTTCGGGGGAGCAGCAGTTTGGACGCAAGTTGGTAACTCACGGATCTCAATCAGCACTAGCGTGCCGCCGGAAAAACAGGCGCAGCATAATGGCACCCTAGCGCCGGGAACTAACGTTACTCGGCGGGCCCAATAGAGAAAAGCTCGTTACTCATGTGATCGGAAGTATGGGCCAGAATATGGGCTGCTAAACAGCTACCTTCACGAAGCGCTGAAAATTAATGAATTTTCCGGCCGCATGGCGGAGAGAGTGGGATTCGAACCCACGGTACGGTTTCCCGCACACACGCTTTCCAAGCGTGCGCCTTAAGCCACTCGGCCATCTCTCCGGAGCGCACTCTCTTGAAGGGGCGCCGATGATTTTGCAAGGGATCGCGGGGAAATCGGGTGATTTTTCCGTAAGATATTGTATTTTATAGACAATATCAGGCGCAACGCTAACGCTCGGAACCGCCTGCTGGCTGAACCGGCGGCGGGTTTGGTGCGACGATTCACTCAAGACCGTCAAACACGTCCGGGGGCACCATGACCGTCCGCAACACCATCGCCGTGCTGAGCCTGGTTTCGGCCCTTGCCGCCGCCTTCGCGGGGCCCGCCGCCGCACAGGTCTGCACCCGGCAAGGGGGCGACGTCAGCTGTGACGACGGACGGCGCGGGATGCTTTCGGGCGATGCCATCCTCTGGCCGGACGGCACGCGTTCGAGCGCGACGCCGCATCAGAGCGTCATCATCGGTAACAAGAGCTCGGTGCATGTCGGGCCCGGCGTGTTCGTCGGCCAGGGCAAGGGCATGGTGCCGCTCGACGATCCGAACGCGCCGAACAAGCGGCAGTGCGCGATTCTGGAAGGCGTGTCGTATTGCTATTGAGGCTCTCGTCTTCGCCCCTGCCCTCCCCGAAATGAACGGGGAGGAGACTAGATCAGCCGCACGCCCGATATCGCCGACTTGAGCCAGCGCAGCGCTTGCGGCGGCTGGTTAGCGAGCGGCGCAACCGCGGCCTTCTCCGTCCGGCACTTCTCCAGTTCTGCGACGAAATCCGCCGACCATTGCTGGATGGTGTGGCCGCGCAGCTTCTTCATCATCGCATCCCAGCGCATCTTGCGCTCGGTGAGCGGCATCGCGGCCGCGACCGCGATCGCGCGCGCCATGCCGTCGATGTCGTGCGGATTGACCAGCAGCGCGGCGTCGAGCTCGTTGGCCGCGCCGGCGAATTTCGACAGCACCAGCACGCCGGGATCGGCCGGGTTTTGTGCGGCGACATATTCCTTGGCGACCAGGTTCATGCCGTCGTGCAGCGGCGTCACCACGCCGATCTGCGCGGTGCGGTAGAGTCCCGCGAGCACGGCCTGGCTAAAGCCCTTGTTGAGATAGCGGATAGGTGTCCAGTCGGCCTCGCCGTGGCGGCCGTTGACGTCGGACACGAGCCGCGCGACTTCGTTCTGCAAATTGCCATAGGCTTCGATGGCACCGCGCGAGGGATTTGCGATCTGCAACAGCGAGATGCTGCGCGCAAACTGCGGATGCTCGGTCCAAAGCCGATCGAACGCGCTGATGCGGTTGACGAGGCCCTTGGAATAGTCGAGCCGGTCGACGCCGATCGCGAGCCGCTCACCGTTGAGGCTGCGGCGAAGCCGGGAGACGTCCGGATGCGACGCCGATTTCGCCGCGTATTGCGCGAACTTCTCGGCGTCGATGCCGATCGGAAAGACCTCGCAGCGCGTTCGGCCATGCTGCGAGATCGCAACGCCGTCTTCGACGGCGAGGCCGAGTTCGCCCGCGACATAGCCGAGAAAATTCTGGCAGTCGTCATGGGTCTGGAAGCCGATCAGATCGTAGGCCAGCATCGCCGTGATCAGCTCGCGATGATTGGGCACGCCCTGCATCACCGCGGCGACAGGCCATGGCGTATGGAGGAAGAAGCCGATCGGATCGTCGACGCCCAGATCCCGCAGCTCCGCGCCGAGTGCGAGGAAATGATAATCCTGCACCCAGAACGCGGTTTGTGCTTTCCGAAAGCGCATCAAGGCGCGCGCCATGAAGGCGTTGACCTCGCGATAGCTGACATAGTCGTCACGCGAGACGCGGATCAGATCGCTGCGCGAGTGCAGCGCCGGCCACAGCGCCGAATTGGCAAACCCCTCGTAATACCCGCCATAGTGTGCCGCCGGCAGATCCAGCGTCGCGATCGCGCCCGAACCCAATGCTTCGATTTCGGCGAACGGCTCCTTTTGATGACCGTCACGCACACGGCCCGAGGAACCCACCCAGATCGCGCCCGAATGTTCCACGACGGGTAACAAGGCCGCCGCGAGACCGCCCGTCATGGGCTCGTTGGGTTTGCCGCGTGCGACGCGATTCGAAACGACGACTAAGTTCACAGGTCGTCCCCTCCTGTTTCATTCCACCCGTTTAACTGCCGTTCATCAATATGGTTCCTGATCATCCTTTGCACCAATTGAAACCAAAATCGGGCGTGCGCGTTGGAACCGGTTTACCTCCAGGGAACCCGACGATTTCGCTACACAAAGTCGGTTTGGGTTACCGTGGCGCGCACAGCATGAAACGGGCGCGCTGGGGAATTACGCGCGCGATATGTGGCTCCGAGATGTCGGTGCCTTATTCCAACCTTGAGTCGTCGAGCAGCCGCGCGAGGAACGCGCGCACGTCGTTCGGCGCGTCGAAGTGCCCGTTGACACCCATAGCGCGGCGGCCGACCGAGAAAGCGAGCCCGTTCATGTCGGGCATGATCGCGAATACGGTCTCGTCGGTGACGTCATCGCCGATGAAAATCGGACGGCGTCCCTTGAAAGGTTCGTGCTTCATCAACTCGCGCACGCCGGTCGCCTTGGTGAAACCGGAATGCTTGATCTCGCAAACGAACTTGCCCGGCAGCACCTCGATCGGTGCATTGGGCAGGTCGGCGCGGATCAACGAGACGGATTCATAGATCGCTTTCTCCGCATGCGGCGCAAGACGGTAGTGCAGCGCCAGCGAATAGCCCTTGTCCTCGAGCAGAATGCCGGGACTGAGCTTGGCGACCGCCGCGAGCCGCCGCTTCAATTCCTTGTCCAGCGGCGGCGCGCTGACGGCATCGGCTTCGTTGTCCACCGAAAGCCGCATCTCCGCGCCGTGGCCGGCGACGGCGCGAAAGACATCGGGCGCGAAGATCAGGTCGATGTCGTTGAGCGAACGGCCGCTGACCATCGCCAGTGCGCCCGAGGTGCGCTCCGTCAACCGGTTCAGCGTTTCCGACAGGCCGGGCGGCACCCACACCTCGCGCGGCGTCGGCATCAGGTCGAGCAGCGTCCCGTCGATGTCGAGCAGGATCGCTGTTTCATTGAGATGCGGCACGAGCGCGTGGGGCACCGGCACCGCATCGGGCGCTTCATCGTCGACCATGGTGCGCTCTTGATCCAATTCAGCCAGTTCCGATTTCATAGTCTACTCCATGGACGCAAGCGGCCGCGCGATTTCTTCGAGCGATCTGCGTTCCGCCGAGATGGCATAGCGCCACGCCACGATCGCGGCTGCGATCATCAGGAACGCCCCCAGTAAATAGCCTGCGAATACGCTCGTGCGCGACCCCGTGTCGATCAGCGCCCCGAACAATGCGGGGCCGATCACGCCCCCGATACCGGTGCCGACCGCGTAGAACACGGCGATCGCGAGCGCGCGGACTTCCAAGGGAAACGTCTCGCTGACGGTGAGATAGGCGGCGCTCGCGGCGGGCGAGGCAAAGAAGAAGATCACCATCCAGGCGATGGTCTGCCCCTGCGCGCTCAAGGCGCCAATCGAGAACAGATAGCCCGACAGCGCCAGCAACAAGCCCGACACCCCATAGGTGAACATGATCATGGTCCGGCGGCCGAGCGTATCGAACAGGCGGCCGAGCAGCAGCGGGCCGAGGAAATTGCCGGCGGCGAAGGGGAGCAGATACCAGCCGACATGATCGGCGCTGATGCCGTAAAAATCGGTCAACACCAGCGCAAAGGTGAAGAAGATGGCGTTGTAGAAGAAGGCCTGCGCGATCATCAGCACGAGGCCGACCATCGCCCGCTGGCGATAGACCGAGAACAGCGTGTGCACGACCTCGCGGATCGGCGTGTGGCTCCGCATTTTCAGGCGGATCCTGGCGAAGCGGCCGTCGGTCGTATCCTGGTCGTGTCCGAGCACCGAGCGTTCGATCTCGTCGACGATGGCGTGGGCCTGGTCGGGACGGCCGTGGATCATCAGCCAGCGCGGGCTCTCCGGAATCCACATCCGCATCAAGAGCACGACGAGGCCGATGGCCGCGCCGATGAGATAAGCGAGGCGCCAGCCGAGATCAGGGCCGATCACCGCGGGATCGAGCAGCACAATGGCCGCTACGGCGCCCATCGCGGCACCGATCCAGAAGCTGCCGTTGATGACGAGATCAGTCCAGCCGCGATAGCGCGCCGGCACCAGTTCCTGGATGGTCGAATTGATCGCGGTATATTCGCCGCCGATGCCGGCGCCGGTGAGAAAGCGAAACAGTGCGTAGCTCGCGACATTCCATGACAGAGCCGTCGCGGCCGTCGCCGAGAGATAGAGCGCGAGCGTGATGAAGAACAGCTTCTTGCGACCGATGCGGTCGGTGAGCCAGCCGAAGCCGAGCGCGCCGAGCACCGCGCCTGCGAGATAGGCGGAATTGGCAATGCCGAGATCGAGATTGGAGAAATGCAGCGAGGGACTCTGCTTCAGCGCGCCGGAGAGCGCGCCGGCCAACGTCACCTCGAGGCCATCCAGAATCCAGGTGATGCCGAGCGCGAGCACGACGCGGGTGTGAAACCCGCTCCACGGCAGCGCGTCAAGTCGCGCGGGAATGCTGGTTTCGATGATGCGGTCGCCCGCGGCCGCCTTCGCGACCGCCTTGGAGACCACAGGTCCATCGTCCGGCGCTAGGCTTCGCTGCAATTCCATCGCGTTGTTGCATCTGACCAATGGACATGGCCCCGGTTCACATAGCGTGGACAGGGGCGATCCGATCAAGGGGGTGCGGCATTCCGCCTGCCACCTGCGACAACGTCTGCGGCGAGGGCAGGTTCCCGCAGGAACGACTGCTCGCGCCGCTGGTTTTCGGTGGAGCCGCAAGGAGTTGACGCATGGCTCATGCCAGAAAGACGACACATTCTCGCAAAACATCGGCGGGCAAGAGCACCAGGCGCGCCGCACCGAAGCGCTGGTCACAGCGCGTGACGAAGGAGAGCGACGCGCTCGACCTCAAACAAGGCGTGTTCAAGCTGACCAGCGCGAAGAAAATCGCGGCTTCGTTGAAGCGCTCGGCCGAGCACAGCGCGCGCCGCAAGACCGGCGCCTACCGCTCGGCGCTGTCGATGCTGACGTTCTACATCAACCGCGCCGGCAAGACGCTGCCGCAGACGCAGCGCACCCGGCTGGAGCGGGCAAAGGTGGAGCTGAAGCGGGCGTTCGGGAGGGAGTGAGCGCCAGGTCATCCTGGACAAGCGCAGCGCCGATCCAGGACCTATTACCCCAGGGAGCAGTTTGGCGAAGATTCGGGGTTAGCGGCCCGCGCCGCAACTTCGCGCTGGGGTAATGGATCCTGGCTTTCGCCAGGACGACGGCGGAGTGCGTGGCGCGCTTCGGGCCTCACGCCGCCCGGATATTGCCCATGAAGCGGTCGAGCTCGGCGCGCAGGCGGGTGCTTTCGGACGACAGCGTCTTGGCCGAATGCAGCACCTCTTCCGAAGCCGAGCCGGTTTCGGCGGCACCGCGGTTGACCTGGCCGATGTCGGTGGCAGCGGTCTGAGTGCCCTGTGCAACCGTCTGGACGCTGCGCGCGATTTCCTGCGTCGCCGCGCCCTGCTGCTCCACTGCGCTCGCGATCGACGTCGAGATCGACGAGATCTGGCCGATGGTGGCGCCGATCTCCTTGATCGCCGCAACCGACTCGGCGGTGGCGCCCTGCATGCCTGTGATGTGCGAAGAGATCTCGTCGGTCGCCTTCGCGGTCTGGCTCGCCAGCGACTTCACTTCGCTGGCCACGACGGCAAAGCCGCGGCCGGCTTCACCGGCGCGTGCCGCTTCGATGGTCGCGTTGAGCGCCAGAAGATTGGTCTGCTCGGCGATCGCCGTGATCAGCTTGACCACTTCGCCGATCTGCTGGGCGGCATGCGAGAGCTTGCCGATGCGATTGTCGGTCTCCTTTGCCTGCACCACGGCGTTTTCGGCAATGCGGCTGGAATCGCGTACCTGGCGGCCGATCTCCTCGACCGAGGCCGAGAGCTCTTCCGTCGCGGTCGCCACCGACTGCATGTTGCTAGAGGCCTGCTCGGAGACGTCGGCGACCTGGCTCGACAGGCTCTGCGTGGTCTCGGCGGTGCGGGTCAGCGTCGAGGCCGCCGATTCCAGCTGCACGGCCGAGGCCGAGACGTTGGAGACGATGGCACCGACCGCGCTTTCGAAATCGTCGGCGAAACGAATCAGTTCGGAGCGGCGAGCAGCGCTTGCTTCCTTGTTCTGGGCCTCGTTGGCGGCGGCGTCGCGCTCGGCCTTGGCCACGGCCTGCACCTTGAATTCTTCGACCGCACCGGCCATCTCGCCGATCTCGTCCTTGCGGCCCAGGCCCGGCAGCACGACATCGAAATTGCCCGCGGCAAGCTCGCGCATTGCCTTGCACATCGCGATCATCGGACGCGAAATGCCGTTGCCTAGCATCAGGGCGAGCGCAGCGCCGACGGCAAGGCCGCCCAGCGCCATCATCAGCATCAGCCGCTCGGTCTCGCCGATGGTGGCATTGGCGTTGACCTCGATGCGCTGCTGATCCGCCGTCAGCTCCGACCGCAGCTCACCCGAGAGCTTGAGAATGGACGCGGCCGTCTTGGTCATGTCGCCGTTCAGCTTGACGATGACCTTCACGTTCTCGGTCAGTTTTGAAAAGGAGGTGCGGTACTGCTTGAGGAGATTGCTGATCTCGGTGACGCGGTCGGTGATCTTCTGGTCGTTGGCATAGATCGAGACCAGCAAGGTCTCCAGAAATTTGATACGGGCGATCACGCCGTCGGCGGTCTTCGGCTCCGGCTTGGCGACGAAGGCGCTGACCGAGGTGGAGACCGCAAGGTATTGCGATGTGATGTCCTTGGCCGTGCTCTGAACCGAGTTCAGGCCCGCCAGTGCCGCGGTATCGGCGAGGTCGTCGAACTTGAACCGGATCTTGTTGCCGACGCTGTTGAGCTCATCGGTCGCGATCTTGCCATTCTCGCGCGTCAACGTGATGATCTCGCCGAACACCTTGGTAAAGCCCTTGAAGTCGGCCTCGAGCCTGCCGACCTGCTCGCGGCGCGCTGCGCCCGTGGTGGCCGCCGCCGACTTGGCGATCGCGGCCCTCAGATTCTCTTCGGCTGCTTTGGCCGCGGTCTCATCATCCGCCGCGCCGGTCAGCGTGTAGGCCCGCGCCAGCCCCTGGTAAGCGATCAGCTCGCGATCGACCGTCCGCGCAAGGTCCGCTTCGGCGACGCTGGAGCGGTAGGAGGCCACGGCGGCCTGGATCCGCTCGAAGCCGAAATACGCGAAAGCCATGCTGACGGCGAGGATGGCGAGCACCGCCACGAAGCCGAGGATGATTTTTGCGCGAAAACGCAAGGTGAGCAGCTTCGATGTGGTCGGCTTCGACTTGACGGGCATTCCCCACCCCATTCCATTCGCGGAAAAACAGGCGCAGCCCGGAAGCAGCCCGCTTCCTGACGCGTGAGCACGGTAAATGGCAAAGGATAAGCGGCGGTAAACTTGTGGCGCCGCAACTGGCGGTTAGGTGACGCAGGGTCTCGTCGTCCTGGACAAGCGCTACCCAGTGAGCAGTTGGCGATGACTCGGGGTTAGCAGTTCGCCCGACAACTCCTCCTTGGGGTAATGGGTCCTGGCTTTCGCCAGGACGACGGCGGAGTGCGTGGCGCGCTTCGGGCCTCACGCCGCCCGGATATTCCCCATGAAGCGGTCGAGCTCGGCGCGCAGGCGGGTGCTTTCGGACGACAGCGTCTTGGCCGAATGCAGCACCTCTTCCGAAGCCGAGCCGGTTTCGGCGGCACCGCGGTTGACCTGGCCGATGTCGGTGGCAGCGGTCTGAGTGCCCTGTGCAACCGTCTGGACGCTGCGCGCGATTTCCTGCGTCGCCGCGCCCTGCTGCTCCACTGCGCTCGCGATCGACGTCGAGATCGACGAGATCTGGCCGATGGTGGCGCCGATCTCCTTGATCGCCGCAACCGACTCGGCGGTGGCGCCCTGCATGCCTGTGATGTGCGAAGAGATCTCGTCGGTCGCCTTCGCGGTCTGGCTCGCCAGCGACTTCACTTCGCTGGCCACGACGGCAAAGCCGCGGCCGGCTTCACCGGCGCGTGCCGCTTCGATGGTCGCGTTGAGCGCCAGAAGATTGGTCTGCTCGGCGATCGCCGTGATCAGCTTGACCACTTCGCCGATCTGCTGGGCGGCATGCGAGAGCTTGCCGATGCGATTGTCGGTCTCCTTTGCCTGCACCACGGCGTTTTCGGCAATGCGGCTGGAATCGCGTACCTGGCGGCCGATCTCCTCGACCGAGGCCGAGAGCTCTTCCGTCGCGGTCGCCACCGACTGCATGTTGCTAGAGGCCTGCTCGGAGACGTCGGCGACCTGGCTCGACAGGCTCTGCGTGGTCTCGGCGGTGCGGGTCAGCGTCGAGGCCGCCGATTCCAGCTGCACGGCCGAGGCCGAGACGTTGGAGACGATGGCACCGACCGCGCTTTCGAAATCGTCGGCGAAACGAATCAGTTCGGAGCGGCGAGCAGCGCTTGCTTCCTTGTTCTGGGCCTCGTTGGCGGCGGCGTCGCGCTCGGCCTTGGCCACGGCCTGCACCTTGAATTCTTCGACCGCACCGGCCATCTCGCCGATCTCGTCCTTGCGGCCCAGGCCCGGCAGCACGACATCGAAATTGCCCGCGGCAAGCTCGCGCATCGCCTTGCACATCGCGATCATCGGACGCGAAATGCCGGTGCCGAGCAGGAAGGCGAGGACCGCGCCGAGCAGCGTGCCGCCGACGGCCAGCATCAGCACCAGTTGCTCGGTCTTCCCGATGGTCGCTTCCGATTCGGACTCCAGCCGCTGCTGTTCGGCAACGAGGTCCGCCTTCATGGCGGTAGCACCCTGAAGGATCGCGCCGGCCGAACCGCTCATCTCGGTGACGAGATCGTCGATCATCTTGGCATTGGCGATCAGTTTCTCCAGCGATTCCCGATAGGCACCGAGTAATCCCTTGGCATCCTTCAGGCCGGCGACGATCTTGTCGTCCATGGAATAAACCGCGCCGAGCGAGTTCTCGACGAATTTCAGCCGCGCCAGCGCGCTGGTCGCAATCGCCTGATCGGATGTCAGCACGAAATTGGTCGCCGCCGCGTTCGCGGTCTGGAATTGGGCATTGACCTGCTTGGTCCCGAACTCGATCGCCTGCGCCTCGGAATCGGAGGCATTGTTGCCGATGTCGTCGAGCTTGTATTTCAGGAGGTTGGCGTTGCGCATGAGCTGGTTCTGCACCAGCAGCGCGCTGTCACGCTTGGCCTGGAGGACTTTTGCGAAGGTCGCGGAGAAGTTGGAGAACTCCTTGGCGAGCTTGCCCAGGCCCTCCTGGCGCGCCGGCTTCTTGGCGCTCTTGACCGCCTGGTCGATGGCGCTCTTGAGGCCGGTCTCCGCGTCCAGCGCCGTCTTGGCGTCGTCCTCCTTGCCGGTGACGACGAAGTATTTGGCGGCCGAGCGATAGGCGAGCAGCTCCCGGTCGATATTGCGGGCGAGATCGGCCTCGGTGACGCTGCTGCGGTAGGACCCGACCCCGGACGAGACCCGCTCGAAGCCAAAATAGGAGAAAGCCATGCTGCCGGCGGAGATCACCAGCACGGCGGCAAAGCCCAGAATGATCTTGGCGCGGAACCTGAGGGTCGGCATTATGGTGCGCTTCGACGAAGACGCGATACGTCCGGACATTCCCACCCCCAACCCTCTGTTCTTGCAACGCTCAGCCGGCCCGGAAGCAGCCCTTCCCGAACCTGTGCGGAAAATTAAGGCAGAAACGTCAAGAGGCGGTAAATCCAGCCGGCCTGCACCCCGGGTGGCGAGACTATCCGTCCTCCCGGCGCTCGTTCAGCCTTGCCGGGCCGAGGGGGCCGTGTTGCGGCCAACCGGAAAGCGCCTTACTCTTGGGGAACTTGTCGGACACTTATCAGGCACTTGGCGTTAGACCGGGCTGGTCCTCGAGGGGAGAAACGAGTGGGGCAAACCGATTTTCGGTTTGGCGGTGCGTCTGGCGTTGCCGTTGCCAAATCGAAGGCTGCGAGCGTCGATGAAGCCGTGGCCGAGCTCGTCGCCCAACTCCCGTCCGACGAGCTGGCGCTGATCCTGGTCTTCCTCTCGCCCCGCTACGACCCCCATCGCTTCATCGCCGAGATCACCCGGCAGTTCGATGAGACCCGGATCTGCGGTTGCACGACCGCGGGCGAGCTCGCCCCTGACGGCTGGGACGAGAACAGCGTCGTGGCGCTCGCGTTCAGCCGTGCCGATTTCTCGGCCGCGGTGCGGCCGATTTTCAACCTCGACAGTTTCCGCGTCGAGGACGGCCGCAGAATCGGCGGCGAGCTCCGGCACGAGCTGTTGCGGATCACCCCGCAAGTCGATCGCGGCAATGCCTTCGGCCTCGTGTTGATCGACGGCCTGTGCCGCCGCGAAGAGGCGGTGATGTCCGCGATCTATGCCTCGCTCGACGACATTCCGGTTGTCGGCGGCTCCGCGGGTGACGGGATGCGCTTCGAGAAGACCTGGGTGTTCTGCGACGGCAAGGCACACACCAATGCCGCCCTCCTGATCCTGTTGAACACCTCGCTGCCGTTCCGGGTTTTCAAGTGCGACAATTTCGAGCCCAGTCCGCAGAAGATGGTGGTCACCGAAGCCGACATCGAAAATCGAACGGTCAGGGAGCTGAACGCGGAGCCAGCGGCCGAGGAATATTCGCGCATGGTCGGGATCCTGGACGCCAAGCTCGATCCGTTCTCCTTCGCGTCCCACCCGGTGCTGGTGCGGGTCGGCGGCGCCTATTACGCGCGGTCGATCCAGCGCGTCGAACCGGACGGCTCCTTGCATTTCTTCTGCGCCATCGACGAAGGCATGGTGCTGACGGCGGCGACGTCGCGCAGCCTGGTCGGCTCGACCCGCGACACCTTCACCGAAATCCGCGACCAGATCGGAGAGGTCTCGCTCTATATCGGCTTCGAGTGCCTGCTCCGGCGGCTCGACGCCGAGCAGCACCAGCTCACCCGCGACATGTCCGAACTGTACCGGCAGAACCGAGTCGTCGGCTTTCACACCTATGGCGAGCAGTTCGGCTCCATGCATGTGAACCAGACCTTCACCGGCGTCGCGATCGGAAGGCGCCCGTCGTGACGGACATGTGGCAGGGCCCTGATGCGACCGACCAGTTGCGGCGCGAGGCGGCGAAGCTGAAGAAGATCAACGCCGCCCTGATGTCGCGCGTCGAGCGCTCGATGGACCAGCAGCTCAACGCCTTCTCGCTGTTCGAGACTGCGATTGCGCTCGACCACAAGGTCCGCGACCGGACTCACCAGTTGCGCGGAGCGCTGCATTCGGTCGAGCGCGCCAATGAAGAGCTCTACCGCGCCAAGCAACAGGCTGAAGCCGCAAGCTCGCTGAAATCATCGGTGCTGATCTCGGTCACCCACGACCTGTTGCAGCCGCTCAACGCGGCGCGGCTGACGCTGTCGGCGCTGACCGAAATGATGGAGTCGCAGGAAGCGGGCCTGCTGATCGACCAGGCCGACCGCTCGCTGCTGATGCTGGAGGACCTACTGCGGTCGCTGCTGGAGATCGCAAAGCTCGACGCCGGCGCACTCAAGCCCGACGTGCGCGCCATCGCGCTGGCGCCCCTGTTCGAGCAGCTTCGCAACGAATTCGAGCCGGTCGCGGCGCGGCAGGGGCTTGCCCTGCACATCCGCACCTCACCGCACGCGGTGAGGTCGGATGCGATGATGCTGCGACGGATCCTTCAGAATCTGCTTGCCAATGCGATCCGCTATACCCGCAGCGGCGGCGTCGTCATGGGATGCCGGCTGCGGGGCGACCGCATCTGCGTCCAGGTCTCCGACACCGGGCCTGGAATTGCGCAGGCGCAGCAGGAGGCAATCTTCCGCGAATTCCAGCGCGGCGAAGCAACCGCGACCGACCAGGCCGGCTTCGGGCTCGGCCTCTCCATCGTCCGCCGTTTCGCAACCGTGCTCGGTCACGGGGTGCAGTTGTCGTCCCGGATCGGCAAAGGATCGACCTTCACCCTGGAGCTGGAGCCGAGGGGGGGGGGGCGGCGGGGGGGGGCGGGGGCCGCGGGGCGGCGGGGGGGGCGGCGCGAAAGCAGGGGCGCAGGGGCCCCCAGCCAGCGGGTAGAGGAACCCCCCCCCCCCA
>NZ_JBVVPQ010000020.1:56683-71938 GCF_055811695.1 Bradyrhizobium sp. MI1.3
CCGGCGCCCCCGCCCTGCGCGCGGGCCCCGGCCGCCTCTTCCTTTCTCCTCTCCGCCTGCTCGGCGGCGCGCGCCCCCCCCCCCCGCCCCCGCGCCGCCCCCCCCCCCCCACCCCCCCCCCACCCCCCCGCCCCCCCCCCCCCCCCCCGCCGGGGCGGCCGCCGACGAGGTGCACGAGATCAAGCTCGACGAGCGGCACTATAGCGGGCTCGAAGGCGCCAAGATCCTGCTGATCGAGAACGACCCGAACGGCTCGGAGGCGATGGCCGCGCTGCTGGAAGGTTGGGGCTGCGACGTCGCGACCACGCGCTCGGCTGCCGATGCGCTGCTGCGCCTCAGCGAGCTCGGCGGTGCGCCGGATGCCGTGATCGCCGATCTGCACCTCGATCACGGCGAGAGCGGCCTGTCGGCCATCGCCGATGTCCGCCAGCATCTGAAGCTCGACACGCCGGCCATGATCATCACCGCCGACTACTCCGACAAGGCTGCAAAGGAAGCGAGCCGCCACGGCCTCGAGGTGCTGAAGAAGCCGATCAAGCCCGCCGAGATGCGGGCGCTGCTGTCGTTCCTGCTGGGCTAGTCCCGCGCGGGTGGATCGGGCTGTGCCCGCTCGCGATGGGCCGTGGGGCTCTCGGCTGCCAGCGTCGCGAAGTCGATCCTGGACATTTCGACGATCGCCTTGGTGCGGCTGAGCACGTTGAGCTTGCGCAGGATCTCGGAGACGTGGACCTTCACCGTGGTCTCCGAAATCGTCAGCTCGTAGGCGATCTGCTTGTTTTGCAGGCCGCGCTGGAGCATTTCGAGCACGCGCAATTGCTGCGGCGTCAGCTCGTGCAGGCGCTTCAGGAGATCCTGCGCGGGGCCGGACGCCCGTTGCGGCCGGGCCCGTCCGCGATAGGCGGCGGGAACACAGACCGAGCCGCGCAGCACCTCGCCGATCGACTGTGCCAGCTCCTGCTTGGACGACGATTTGGGGATGTAGCCGGACACGCCGAGCGACAACGCGCCGGACACGATCTGCCGATCCTGATGTCCGGATACGATGACGACGGGAATTTTTGGAAACGCCTTGCGGATGCGGATGATGCCCGAAAGACCCGTGGTGCCCGGCATCGACAGATCGAGCAGGATCAGGTCGAGTTCGGTGCTCGCCGCGATCTGCTCCAGCGCGCCGTCGATCGACGTCGCCTGAACAATATCGGCCGCGGGCGCCACCATCCGGAGCGCGCCTTCGAGCGCCTCGCGAAACAGCGGATGGTCCTCGACGATCAGAAATCGCATCACGTAAGAGCCATTGTGAAGACCTTGCTGAAGACCTCGCCCAGGAGGCCGCCAGGGCCGGCGTCGAATTGAACGCGTTGAGAATGGCTCGGCACCGCCAAGCCGGCTTGATCCAGGTCAAGAACGACACTGCGCGTCATTGCGACCTGCCGCGATCGGGCCGCGCATAAGGCCGGCTGCGCGGATCGGGCAGCTCCATCTTGCCGATTTCGATGATCGCCTTGTTGCGGCTGAACAGGCCGAGCTTGCGCAGGATCTCGGTGATATGCGCCTTCACCGTGGATTCCGCGAGCTGAAGCTCCTGGGCGATCTGGCGGTTCGGATAGCCGCGACGCAGGAGGTCGAGCACGCGAAGCTGCTGCGGCGTGAGCTCGTGCAGCTTGACCTCGAGCGCCTTGCTGGCCTCGGCCCGCCGCTGCGGCGTCGCCACGAAATCCTTCGGCACCGACACCGACCCGCTCAGCACGCCCTCGATCGATTGCGCCAGCTCACGCTTCGACGTCGACTTGGGCAGATATCCGGCGGCACCCAGCGCCAGCGCCTCGCGGACGACGCGCTGGTCCTCCTCGCTCGACACGATGGCGACCGGCAGGCGCGGAAAGGCCTCGCGCAAGCGCAGAAAGCCGGAGAAGCCGGTCGCGTCCGGCAGCGAAAGATCGAGCAGCGCAAGGTCGATACCCTGCTCGGCCGACAGGATATGCAGCGCATCCGCGATCGACATCGCTTCGAAGATCCGCGCTTCCGGCAAGGCCAGCCGCACCGCATTGCCGAGCGCCTCGCGAAACAGCGGATGATCGTCGATGATCAGGAAGCTGGTCATGGCGCCTTCCCAACACTGCATCGCACGCGCACCTGCCGCGGCGGCGGAAGCGGCACATCCATGCGATCGCCGTCCGGCGCCGGGATGATGCCGGACGGACGCTACCACATCCTCCCGATCGCGCTCGGTCAAGATCGCTCAGTCGTTCGATTCGGATTGGACCGTCAGCAGGAAGGAAAAGATGTGGTCGAACTGATCGTCGGTGAAGACCTCTTTCCAGGCCGGCATACCCTTGGTCGGCCGCCCCTCATGCACGGTGGTCCAGAATTTCTCGCGCATATCGTCACCGTAGCGATGACGCAGCAGCCGCAGGTCGATCTTCCGCTCGCTCTGGATCGCGTCCGGACCGTGGCAGTGCGCACAGGTTCCGTTGAATATCTCCTTGCCCGAACCGACGGCCTCGGTGCCGGGCGCGTCGCCCTTGGTCTCGGTGGCGACCACACTGGCGGTCTGCGTCGCGCCGGGCCCGGCCCCGATGGTCGTTCCCGCCGGCATCGCTGGGGCCGCACCGAAGCGAGCCGGCTGGCCGGTCGGCAAGCCATATTTGACCGCGAGCGCGCCGATCGTGGCCTGAAGCTGCGGCAGGACGGCATCGACGCGATCACGCAGCTCGGTGGATGTCTTCGCAAAGCCGATCGCCGCATCCCATGACAGGCCTTCGCCCTCGGTGAGCTGAATCTGATAGCGATCATTGTAGCTGGTCTTGTTCAGCCAGCCGGCGACCGGGCCCCAGATGAAGGCGACGTCGGCCTTGCCCTGATCGAGCGCCTGCATGCCTTCCTCGGGCGACAGCACCGTCACCATCCGGATGTCGGCGCGGCTCGCGAGCAGGTTTTGCGGCGTGCTGGCGAACTGCACGGCAACACGCTTGCCGTGGAGGCTGTCGAGGCTGTTGAGCACCTGCCCCTTGGCCGCCACGAGGCCATAGCCCTCCTTCGCGACCGTGCCGGAGAAGATCACGGCCGGTCCCATGAAATCCTCGGACCGCGGCAGCCCGATCATGGCGTCGCATTGCTTGCCGAGCAGCGTGACACGCACGGTGCGCTTGCCGAAATAGGATTTGTACCAGTCGTAGGCGACCGGCCGGCCGAGCGCCTGCGCCAGGGCCTGCCCGATCTCGACATAGAAGCCCGGCTGAGACGGATTATCGCTTGAGAATGGAAGATTGGTCGGGTCGGCGCAGAGACGCAGCGGCTGCGCCTCGTCCGCATGCAGCAAGGCGGGAACCACCAGCGCGGCGGCACATGCGAGCAGACCTGCGATGGCGCGATTTCGGCTCGCACCGATGCCAGAACGATTCGGACGCATCCTCGTCTCCCGTAGCTCTTGATTGGGCCGGAGCTCTGTTGAGCCAGGCGCTGCGGCACCAGGCATCGGCCGATGCCGCAGCTCGTGTCAGGAAAAGGCGCGCGCGTATCCCGTCACCTCGAGGATGCGCGCGCGAGTGCTCACTGGACGGAGAACACGAAGAGCGAACCGCCCTCGGGGGCTGCGGCCGTCATCTTCTTTCCTATCTCGCCCAGGAACGCCGGCAGCGCAGCGGTGCGGCCGACGACGATGGCGACATATTGCGTGCCGTCGACCTGATAGGTCACCGGACCTGCGCCGATGCCGGAGCCGAGATTCTTGCTCCACAACACCTTGCCGGACTTCGCATCGATGGCGCGGAAATCGCCATGGATGTTGCCGGCAAACACGAGGCCACCGCCGGTGGTCAGCGTGCCGCCGTTGAAGGGCAGGTCTTCCTTGATCGACCAGACCTTCTTCTGCGCGACCGGGTCCCAGGCCACGAGCTCGCCGAGGAAGCCGCCGGGACCTTCCTTGGTCGGGAATTCGGCGCCGAGATAGAACACACCGCGCTTGTAGGCGACGTCCGAGACCGACCAGTCCATGCAGACGTTGTTGGACGGGATGTAGACGAGACCGGTCTGCGGATTGAACGACATCGGCTGCCAGTTCTTGCCGCCGATCAGGTTCGGGCAGATGTCCTTGGCGGGATGATTCGGCCCGGGACGCTTGTCGGGATCCTCGACCGCGCGCATCGTGGCGACGTCCCACTTCTTGGCCCAGTTGGAGAACACGTATTTCTCCGCCGAAAGCACCTTGCCGGTCTCGCGGTTGGCGACGAAGAAGTAGCCGTTGCGATCCGCCTTCATCAGCGCCGGAACGGTGCTGCCGTCGATCTTCAGATCCGCGAGCACGGCTTCGTTGACGCCGTCATAGTCCCAGGCATCGGCCGGCGTGGTCTGGATGTGCCACTTGATCTTGCCGGTGTTGGGATCGAACGCCACCGTCGAGGCGGTGTAGAGGTTGGTCAGCTTGCCGAAATTGCCGTCGCCGGTCGAGCGCACCGCCGTATTCCAGGGTCCAGGATTGCTGGTGCCCCAATAAACCGTGTCGGTCTTCGGATCGTAGGAGCCGACCAGCCAGGGCGCGCCGCCGCCATGCTGGGCGGAGTCGCCCTTCCAGGTGTCGCCGCCGGGCTCATCCGGCGACGGAACGGTATAGGTCTGCCACAACTGCTTGCCGGTGCCGATGTCGAAGGCCTGGAGCGAGCCGCGTACGCCGTATTCGCCGCCGCCGAACCCGGTGATGACCTTGTCGCGCACGACGAGCGGCGGCGAGGTGATGACCGAACCCTGCTTGTAGTCGACCACCTTCGTCGTCCACAGCGACTTGCCGGTCGCGGCATCGAGCGCCGTCAGCTTGCCGTCGAGGCGACCGACGAAGATCTTGCCGTCGGCATAGGAGACGCCGCGATTGTTCACATCGCAGCAGGCGTATTGCAGCACGTCCTCGGGAATATCGGGCTCGTAGGTCCACTTGCGCGCGCCGGTGGCGGCATCGAGCGCGTAGACATATTTCGGGCCCCAGGAGCTCGAAACGTAGAGCGTGTTGCCGACGACGATCGGCGAGGATTCGTTCGAACGCAGCGACGCCAGCGAGAACGAATAGGCGAGCGTCAGCTTGCCGGCGTTCTCGGTGTTGATCTGCTTCAGCGGGCTGAAGCGCGTGTTGCCGTAGTCGTGGCCGGCAACGGCCCATTGGTTCGAATCGGATTGCGCCTTGAGCAGGGAGTCGTTGGCGCGAACGCCCGGCGTAGCGGCGGCCAGCATCGCAATCATCGAGATGCCAGCCAAGAAGCCCTTCGTTCCAAAGGTCATGTATTCCCTCCGCGGTGTTGTTGTGCACGCCATGTTGGGCGCTTGAGCGCGCTGCGCTCGTGATGCGCAGTTTGTCTGCGAGCCATCGTTCGAAATTACAGCATCGCCGTTTCGCGGTTAGTATAGGCGGAAGGTAGTAGTGCGGATGGTTGGCGAGTTGCGCCGCTCATCTCGTTGTTCAGACTTGCGTCTTGTCCCTGCTTGCAGCTCGAAACGAGCCGTCGGATTTGGGCGCACCGCGACACAATCGGGCCGCTCCCATCCGGCGTCGCGTGCATCGGTCACGATGATGGCGCTACCACCACCGCAAATTTTTCGAAGACGTTCGCGGCAAGTTTTCGCGAGGTCGAGTCGGTCAGCCGCGCGCCGAGATGTGCGAGCTTGCCGCCGGTCTGCGCGTCGGCCTCGTCGTGCAGGATGGTGACGTCGGGCGATCGTTTCCAGCCGGACCGTGGCCCGACCTTGGCAAAGCCCGCGACGCCGCCCGCGCGGCGCCTTCACCGGACCGACCTTCAGCCCCACGGTCGCAGTCCTGGGCGCCCCGGCCGGCGCGGCTCGCCACCGGCATCGGGCCAGCACAGCTGCGGTGCACCGTCACGAACAAAATCAATGACTTAGCTTGCCACCGCCTACTACCAAGATCGCGATTACATTGGCGCAAGCGCGTGCTCCTATTCGTGTCAACGAACAAGACATCAAAGGGAGGCATGACGCGCGAGGACCCCACGTCCAGGACCAGCGCCTCGCACCGGCGGTTGAACCAAGCCCGCCGCTGACGAAGCGCACATCGTTTTCGAAGGCTCCTTGCAAAGTCGCGCCACGCGCTGGCGGCGGCACGGGGTATCGCGACCGAATCGCGCACCGCGGCAACCGTCACGGATGACCTTTCCATGACGCGCCGCCTGTAAAATCCCAGTTGCAAACTTCCGTTCGCGCTGTCTCTAATTGGAATAACTATAAACATTCGGGAGGTACTCACGTGTCTACAGTCAAACTGACGGTGAACGGCAAGGCTGTTGCCGTCGACGTCGAGGACCGCACGCTGCTGGTTCAGCTGCTGCGCGACCACCTCAACCTCACCGGAACCCATGTCGGTTGCGACACCAGCCAGTGCGGTGCCTGCGTCGTCCATATGGACGGCAAGGCGGTCAAATCCTGCACTATGCTGGCGGGACAGGCCGACGGCGCCAGCATCACCACGATCGAAGGCATCGCCAAGGGCGACGAGTTGCACCCGATGCAGGCAGCCTTCCGCGACAATCACGGCCTGCAGTGCGGCTATTGCACGCCGGGCATGATCATGTCGGCCATCGACATCGTGCACCGCTATGGTGGCCAGCTCGACGAGGCCACCGTCCGCCACGAGCTCGAAGGCAATATCTGCCGCTGCACCGGCTACCACAACATCGTCAAAGCCGTACTGGACGCAGCAGGCCGCATGAAGGTCTCGCAGGCGGCCGAGTAATCGGCGCGCCTCGAAACAAAAACCATCGCCGCCGCTTTCGAGGGAAAGCGCGGTCAAGACAAATTCCGGTCGGGAGGACCAGACATGGGTGTTGAAGGCATTGGCGCGCGCGTCGTGCGCAAGGAAGACAAGCGTTTCATTACCGGCAAGGGCCGCTACGTCGACGACATCAAATTGCAGGGCATGACCCATGCCCATTTCATCCGCAGCCCGCACGCGCATGCCAAGGTGAAGGGAATCGATTCCTCCGCCGCGCTGAAGATGCCGGGCGTGGTCGCGGTGCTGACGGGACAGGAGATCGTCGACGACAAGGTCGGCAACCTCATCTGCGGCTGGGCAATCACCTCCAAGGACGGCAGCCCGATGAAGATGGGCGCATGGCCGGCGATGGCGCCGGAGACGGTGCGCTTCGTCGGTCAGGCGGTCGCAGTCGTGATCGCCGAGACCAAAAATCTCGCACGCGACGCGGCCGAAGCCGTGGTCGTGAACTACGAAGAGCTGCCCGCGGTCGCCGACGTTCACGCCGCGATCAAGTCCGGCGCGCCGCAGCTGCATCCCGAAGCTCCCGGCAACCAGGTCTATGACTGGGTGATCGGCGACGAGGGCGCCACCGATGCCGCCTTCGCCAAGGCCGCCAACGTGGTGAAGCTCGACGTCACCAACAACCGTCTCGCGCCGAACGCAATGGAGCCCCGCGCGGCGATTGCCGATTACGATTCGGCGGAAGAGCACTTCACGCTCTACACGACGTCGCAGAATCCCCACGTCGCCCGCCTCGTGCTGTCGGCGTTCTACAACATCGCACCCGAGCACAAGCTGCGCGTGATTGCGCCTGACGTCGGCGGCGGCTTCGGCTCGAAAATCTTCATCTATCCCGAAGAGATGGTGGCGCTGTGGGCCTCGAAGAAAGTCGGCCGTCCCGTGAAATGGACCGGCGACCGGACCGAGGCCTTCCTCACCGATGCGCATGGCCGCGACCACGTCACCCATGCCGAGATGGCCTTCGACGCCAACAACAAGATCACCGGATTGAAGGTGAAGACCTACGCCAATTTCGGCGCCTACATGTCACTGTTCTCGTCCTCGGTCCCGACCTATCTCTACGCGACGCTGCTGTCGGGCCAGTACAACATCCCGGCGATCCATGCCGAGGTGGTCGGGGTCTACACCAACACCACGCCGGTCGACGCCTATCGCGGCGCCGGCCGCCCCGAGGCGAGCTATCTGATCGAACGTCTGATGGAGACGGCGGCGCGGCAGTTGAAGGTCGATCCGGCCGCGTTGCGCCGGACCAACTTCATCACCCAGTTCCCGCACCAGACGCCGGTGATCATGGCTTATGACACCGGCGACTTTAATGCCTCGCTCGATGCCGCGATGAAGGCGATCGACTATGCCGGCTTTGCCGGGCGCAAGGCCAAGGCGAAGGCCGACGGCAAGCTGCGTGGCATCGGCGTGTCCTGCTACATCGAGGCCTGCGGCATCGCGCCGTCGAAGGCCGTCGGCAGCCTGGGCGCCGGCGTCGGTCTTTGGGAGTCCGCCGAAGTCCGCGTCAACCCGGTCGGCACCATCGAGGTGCTGACGGGATCGCACAGCCACGGCCAGGGTCACGAGACCACGTTCTGCCAGCTCGTCGCGGAGCGGCTCGGCGTTCCCATCAGCCAGGTCTCGATCGTCCATGGCGACACCGACAAGGTGCAGTTCGGCATGGGCACCTACGGCTCGCGCTCGGCCGCCGTTGGCCTCACCGCGATCCTGAAAGCCATGGAGAAGATGGAATCCAAGGCCAAGAAGATCGCCGCGCATGCGCTGGAAGCTTCGGAAGGCGACATCGTCATCGAGAACGGCGAGTTCAAGGTGGCCGGAACCGACAAGGCGATCGCCTTCCCGATGGTCGCGCTCGCGGCCTACACCGCGCACAATCTGCCTGACGGGATGGAGCCGGGCCTGAAGGAAAGCGCCTTCTACGACCCGACCAATTTCACCTTCCCGGCCGGCACCTATATCTGCGAGCTCGAGGTCGATCCCGGCACTGGCAAGACGTCTTTCGTCAACTTTGTCGCGGCCGACGATTTCGGCCGGCTGATCAACCCGATGATCGTCGAGGGCCAGGTCCATGGCGGTCTCGTGCAAGGCATCGGACAAGCGTTGCTCGAGCACGCGATCTATGACGCCAGCGGGCAGCCGGTCACGGCCTCGTTCATGGACTACGCCATGCCGCGCGCCGACGACGTTCCCTCGTTCAATCTCTCCCACACCACGACGCTGTGCCCGGGCAATCCGCTCGGCATCAAAGGGTGCGGTGAGGCCGGCGCGATCGGCGCGTCAGCGGCCGTGATCAACGCGATCACGGATGCGATCGGCAAGAACAATCTGGAAATGCCCGCAACCCCGGACCGGGTGTGGCGCACGATCCACGCGGCTTAAGGGAGGAACGAAGATGTACCAGACCGTTTATCATCGCGCGTCCTCGGTCGACGAGGCCGTCAGCCTGTTCTCCAAGAGCAGCGAAGCAAAGTTCCTCGCCGGCGGCCAGACGCTGCTGCCGGTGATGAAGCAACGCCTCGCCAGTCCGTCCGACGTCATCGACCTCGGCAAGATCAAGGAGCTGCAGGGCGTCGAGCTCTCAGGCGACGTGCTGACCATCAAGGCCGGCACGACCTATTTCGACATCATGCAGAATGCCGATGTGAAGAAGGCGATCCCCGCAATCGCCTATCTTACCTCGGTGCTTGGGGACCCCGCCGTGCGCTATCGCGGCACGATCGGCGGCTCGATCGCCAACAACGATCCTGCCGCGGATTTTCCGGCCGCGCTGCTCGCGCTCGGCGCCACCGTGAAGACCAACAAGCGGTCGATTACGGCGGATGACTTCTTCCAGGGCCTGTTCACGACGGCGCTGGAAGACGGCGAGCTCATCACCGCCGTGTCGTTCCCGGTTCCGGCGAAGGCAGGCTACGAAAAGATGCGCCACCCGGCGTCTCGCTTCGCGCTGACCGGCGTGTTCGTCGCGCAGACGAAGTCGGGCGAGGTTCGGGTGGCCGCCACCGGCGCCTCGCAAAGCGGCGTGATGCGGGTCCCGGCCATCGAAACGGCGCTGAAGGCGAATTGGTCGCCGTCGGCGATCGACAGCGTGAGCATTTCGGCGAGCAATCTGCTGGCCGACATCCACGGAACGGCGGAGTACCGCGCCAACCTCATCAAGGTGATGGCGCAGCGCGCGGTGGCTGCCGCTCGCTGATCATCGCGCCTTAGCGCCTCAACACAAATTTTCCGCGGCGCGCACTTCGGTGCGCGCCGTTTTATTTGGCCGTGCGGGTGAAAAGCGCTTGCCTCACTGGCGTGGAGGCGAGAAAAGTTAATCGGCCAATTAACTTGCCCCGCAGAGGAACGCCTCGGCGCTTGCCGACCATCGGCAATATGCGCCTTGGATCCGAGGAAACAAACACGTGCCCGATCAATCAGCCCAAAACTCCTCCGTCCGCACCTCCGGCCCGCTCGCAGGTTTCCGCATCGTTGAATTCGCCGGCATTGGACCAGGCCCGTTCGCCTGCATGATGCTGGCCGACATGGGCGCCGAAATCGTCACGCTCGATCGGGTCGGCGCCAGGAAGAACATGAAGTCGGTCGCAGGCCGCGGCCGCAAGGTGGTCGAGCTCGACCTCAAGGACAAGGCGGCGATCGCGGAGGTGCTCGATCTGCTTGCGAATGCCGACGCACTGGTCGAGGGTTTTCGTCCCGGCGTGATGGAGCGGCTCGGCCTCGGGCCTGACGTGGTGCTCGCGCGCAATCCAAAGCTGGTCTACGGCCGCATGACCGGCTGGGGCCAGCAAGGCCCGCTCGCCAACGCCGCCGGCCACGACATCAACTACATCTCCATCACCGGCGCGCTCGCCGCGATCGGCACGAAGGAAGCGCCGGTGCCGCCGCTCAATTTGGTCGGCGATTTCGGCGGCGGCGCGCTCTACCTCGTGGTCGGCGTGCTCGCGGCGCTGCTGGAGGGCTCGCGGTCAGGCAAGGGCCAGGTCGTCGATGCCGCGATGTGCGACGGCGCGGCATCGCTGATGTCGTTCTTCTTCGACATGACCACGCTCGGCCGCTGGACCGAAGGCCGCAACGAGAACTTCCTTGACGGCGGCGCGCATTTCTACGGCGTCTACGAATGTGCCTGCGGCCATTTCGTCTCGATCGGCTCGATCGAGCCGCAGTTCTACGCGTTGCTGCGCGAACACGCCGGCCTGACCGACGCCGACTTCGACGCGCAGATGGACCGCAAGGCCTGGCCCGCGCTGAAGGAAAAATTGAAGACGGTATTCAAGAGCAAGACGCGCGAGGACTGGTGCAAGATCATGGAAGGCACCGACATCTGCTTTGCGCCGGTGCTGACCATGTCGGAAGCGACCGAGCATCCGCACATGGTCGCCCGCAACGTCTTCGTCGAGCGCCACGGCGTGAAGCAGCCGGCGCCGGCGCCGCGCTTTTCGCGGACGCCATCGGCGGTGCGCGAGCCGGAAGTGGCCGAGATCGGCGCGGTGATGAAGGCGTGGAAGGCGGGGCGTTAAGGCCTCCGCTGTCGCATCACACTCCGGGTCGTCCTGGCGAAAGCCAGGACCCATAGCCACCAAACGTGGTTTGACGAAGACCCGGAGTTACCAGTCCGCCCACCGACCGCTCCATGGGGTAATGGGTCCTGGCTTTCGCCAGGACGACGGCTGTGTTTGACGCTGCGGCGTGCCTATAGGTAGCGCGCCTACGCCGCATCCACCTTCAACACCCCACGCCGGATCTGATCCTCCTCGATCGATTCGAACAGCGCCTTGAAATTGCCCTCGCCGAAACCGTCGTCGCCCTTGCGCTGGATGAACTCGAAGAAGATAGGGCCGATCGCATTGGCCGAGAAGATCTGCAGCAGCACCTTAGTCTGGCCGCCGTCGACCACGCCCTCCCCGTCGATCAGGATGCCGTTTTTCTGAAGCCGCGCGACGTCCTCGCCATGCTTCGGCAGCCGCGCGTCGATCCGCTCGAAATAGGTCGCGGGCGGCGCCGGCATGAAGGGCAGGCCCGCTTCGCGCAAGTCCTCGATGGTGCGGTGGATGTCGCGGCAGCCGCAGGCGATGTGCTGGATGCCTTCGCCGCGATAGATATTCAGATATTCCTCGATCTGGCCGGAATCGCCGGCGTCCTCGTTGATCGGAATCCGGATCTTGCCGTCGGGGCTCGTCAGCGCCCGCGAGAACAGGCCGGAGGCGCGGCCCTCGATGTCGAAGAAGCGGATCTGGCGGAAGTTAAAGAGTTTTTCGTAGAACCCGGTCCAGACATCCATGCGGCCGCGATGGACGTTGTGGGTGAGGTGATCGAGATAGAACAGGCCGGCGCCGGCAGGCCGCGGATCGCGCGCGCCGAGCCATTCGAACTCGCCGTCATAGGCCGAACCCTTGGCGCCGTAGCGATCGACGAAGTAGAGCAGGCTGCCGCCGATGCCCTTGATCGCGGGGACATCGAGCGTCTTCTGCGCGGAGGACACATCCGCAGGTTCGGCGCCGAGTGAAATCGCGCGGTCATAGGCCTTCTTCGCATCGACGACCCGAAACGCCATTGACGGCGCACAGGGGCCGTGCGCGGCGACGAAATCGTGACCGTGAGTGCCGGGCTCCTCGTTGACCAGATAGTTGATATCGCCCTGACGATAAACCGTGATCGTCTTCGTTCTATGGCGCGCGACGGGCGCATAGCCCATCAGCTTGAACAGGGCGTGCAGCTGGTCCGGATCGGGATGCGCATATTCGACGAACTCGAACCCGTCGGTGCCCATCGGATTATCGGCGGTGATCGTGGCCGGCGGTGCATCGTGCGGAAACGGACCCATGCTGCTCTCCCAAATTGCTGTTGAGAGGAACTATCCTTCACGACGCCTGCAATGAGCGTGCAAATGGGACGCTGTTTGGCTATGTTGTGCACGGTCCGTGCATAAAATGGGTAAACCGCGCATGACTTTGGTGGATGCCTTCGACCTCAAGATCCTGGGCGCGCTCCAGGACGACGGCCGCCTCACCAACCAGGAACTGGCCGACCTCGCAGGCCTCTCGGCCTCGCAATGCTCGCGGCGACGGATGCGGCTGGAGGAGGAGAAGGTGATCTCAGGCTATCATGCCGATCTCTCCAGCGAGGCGCTGGGCTTCGGCGTGGTCGCCTTCATCCAGGTGACGCTGGCGACCCACTCACCGGATAACTCGAAACGCTTCCGAACGCTGGTCAATCGAATCGACGAGATCCAGGAGGCCTATTCGCTCACCGGCGACGCCGACTATGTGCTGAAAGCCGTACTGCGCGACCTGAAGGGTCTCTCCAATCTCGTCAACGACGTGCTGATGCCGCACCAGAGCGTGGCGCATGTGCGCTCTTCGATCGTGCTCGACCGGCTGAAGGAAAGCACGCGTCTGCCGCTGAAGGAAATCAAACCCGGCTGAAATCGAGGGAAATCCGGCATTCGCGCTGCGCGCGCGATCTGCGATGATCCCGGCCAATCTGCGGAGACTGAGCCATGGCCCTTCAGCTTCGACCGAACTGCGAATATTGCGACCGCGACCTGCCCCCGAACGCAACCGATGCGCGGATCTGCTCCTATGAATGCACGTTCTGTGCGGACTGCGCGGAGACGAAACTGTCCAACGTGTGCCCGAACTGCGGCGGCGGTTTTGCGCCGCGCCCGATCAGGCCAGTGCAGGAATGGCGACCGGGCGTGTGCACGACGAAGCAGGCGCCGTCGGATAAGCGAGTGCATCTGAAGTACAGCCTGGAGGACGTCGCGGCGCATTGCGCGCGGGTCAAGGACGTACCGCCTGAAATGCGCTGACTTCGTAGGGTGGGCAAAGCGAAGCGTGCCTACCGCGATCGCGGAGAGGAATGGTGGGCACGGCGCTGATGCCCCTTTGCCCACCCTACAAGACCGAGTGTGGGGCGCCCTACTCCGCCGGCAAAACCGTCCCTTCGACCTCACCAAAACCGACGCGATAGCCCTCGCCTTGACACCAGCCGCGCATGACGAGGCTGTCGCCGTCTTCCAGGAACGACCGCTTGATGCCGTCGGGCAATTCGACCGGCTCGGTGCCGTTCCAGCTGATCTCCAGCAGGCTGCCGCGCTGGTTCTTCTCCGGACCGGAAATGGTGCCGCTCCCGAGGAGATCTCCGACATTCATGGCGCAGCCGGAGGAGGCGTGGTGCATCAGCTGCTGCACCGACGACCAGTACATGTACTTAAAATTGGTGCGGCTGATGCCGGCCGGCGCGTTGGCTCCGGCGGCACGCAAGGAGACGTCGAGCTCCACATCATAGTTCTGCGGCTTGCCCTGCTTGAGGTAGTCAAGCGGCACCGGCTCCTGCGCCGGCCCGCTCAGGCGAAACGGCTCCAGCGCCTCGCGCGTCACCACCCACGGGCTGATCGAGGTCGCGAACGCCTTGGCGAGGAACGGGCCAAGCGGCACATATTCCCATTGCTGGATATCGCGCGCGCTCCAGTCGTTGAGTAGCACGAAGCCGAAGATCATCTCCTCGGCCTGCTGCTCAGTGAGCATGCCCCCCATCGGCGAGGGCTGCCCGATCACGACACCCATCTCCAGCTCGAAATCGAGCCGCTTGCAGGGCGCAAAGCTCGGCACCTCGACAGAGGGCGGCTTCAGCTGCCCGCGCGGACGCTTCACCTTGGTGCCCGAGACCACGACGGTCGAGGCACGGCCGTTGTAGGCGATCGGCATGTGCAGCCAGTTCGGCTGCAGCGCATTGTCCTTGCCGCGGAACATGACGCCGACGTTGGTGGCGTGCTCCTTGGACGAATAGAAATCGGTGTAGCCGGAGACTGCGAATGGCAGATGCAGTTTCGCATCGCGCATCGGCACCAGAGCCTGCTTGCGCAGCTCCTCGTTGTCGCGCAGCTCGGGATGATCGTGGCGCAGCAGCTCGCTGATCCGCGCCCGCGTCTTCGCCCAGACCTTTGGTCCCAGCGTCATGAAAGCATTGAGCGACGGCGTCGAGAACACGCCGAGCGGCCCGACGTCGAGCCGCGAATCCTGCTCGAGTTCCCAGAGATCGAGCACATAGTCGCCGATCGCCACGCCGACGCGCTGAGTCGGATTGGCCGCGGTCGAGAACACGCCGTAGGGCAGGTTCTGGATCGGGAAGTCGGAGGCGGGATCGACGTCGATGAAAGAGCGGAGGCTGGGATCGTTGGGGTGGGTTGTCACTTTTTCACTCGGTCCTTTTTCCTTCTCCGCTTGCGGGAGAAGGTGGCATAGGCGGCCTTTGGCCGCCGTTACTTAAGAGAACGCCGAAGCCAAGCTTCGGCTTTGGCGCCGGATGAGGGGTTGTATCTGCGTGTCCGAATGAGAGAGGCTTGTTCGCGGAGACAGACCCCTCACCCGTGGGGGGGCCCCCCCGCGCGGGCCCCCCCCCCCCCCCCCGGGGGGGGGGGGGCGGGGCGGGGGGGGGGTGGGGGGCCCCCGGGGGGGGGCCCGGCCCCCAAAAACCCGGGT
>NZ_JBVVPQ010000020.1:71948-116625 GCF_055811695.1 Bradyrhizobium sp. MI1.3
TATCTGCGTGTCCTATTGAGAGAGGGTTGTGCGGGCACACAGACCCCTCGCCCGTCTCGCTGCTGAGCGGCGAGCCACCCTCTCCCACAAGGGGAGAGGGGAAGATCGCTACGGCTTGCTCGGATCGAACCGCTTTTCCAGGCCCTTCCAGCAATCCGCGTAGTCGTCCTGCAACGTCGCGGAATTCGCGGCGTGCGCGGTGACGCGCTGCGCGTAGCGGGTCTCGAACATGAAGGCCATGGTGCCAGTTAGCTTGACCGGCTTCAGCTCGCCATTACTGGCGTGCTCGAAAGCGTCGCGATCGGGGCCGTGCGGCAGCATGCAATTGTGCAGGCTCATGCCGCCCGGCACGAAACCTTGCGGCTTGGCGTCGTAGACGCCGTAGATCAGGCCCATGAACTCGCTCATGATGTTCATGTGATACCACGGCGGGCGGAAGGTGTTGTCGGCGACCATCCAGCGCTCGGGGAAGATCACGAAGTCGATATTCGCCGTGCCTGGGGTCTCCGACGGCGAGGTCAGCACGGTGAAGATCGAGGGATCGGGATGATCGAAGCCGATCGCGCCGACCGGCGAGAAGCTGCGCAGATCATATTTATACGGCGCATAATTGCCGTGCCAGGCGACGACGTCGATCGGCGAGTGCGGCAACGTCGTCTTGAACAGTGCGCCGCCCCATTTCACGAATAGCTCGGTCGGTGTGTCCTTGTCCTCGTAGTGCGCGACCGGCGTCAGGAAGTCGCGGGCATTGGCGAGGCAGTTGGCGCCGATCGGCCCGCGCTCCGGCAGGGTGAAGGCGCCGCCGTAGTTTTCGCAGAGATAGCCCCGCGCCGGTCCGCTCGGAATCTCCACCCGGAACTTGACGCCGCGCGGGATCACCACGATCTCGCCGGGCTCGGCATCGATCCGACCGAACTCGGTGACGATGCGAAGATTGCCCTGCTGCAGCACGAACATCAGCTCGCCGTCGGCATTGTAGAAGTGCTGGTCCACCATCGACTTGGTGATCAGATAAACATGGGCGGCCATGCCGGCCTGGGTATTGACGTCACCGGCGGTGGTCATGGTCTGCACGCCCTGAAGGAAAGTCATGTCCTCCTTCGGGATCGGCGCCGGATCCCAGCGCAACTGCGCGATCGGCAGATCGTTTTCATGGCACGGTGCCGAGCGCCACAGGCCGCCGTCGGCCTTCTCGAAGCGACCCGAATGTTTCACCGACGGGCGAATACGATAAAGCCATGAGCGCTCGTTGCTGCCGCGCGGCGCCGTGAAGGGAGAGCCGGAGAGCTGCTCGGCATAGAGGCCGTAGGCACAGCGCTGCGGCGAGTTGCGCCCGATCGGCAGCGCGCCCGGCAGCGCCTCGGTCTCAAAACTGTTGCCAAAGCCGGACATGTAGCCCGGCGTGACCTGGGCCGTGCTGCGAATGATCTGATCGGGCGAGGTATTGATGTTCATGATGATCCTCCTCCTTGCAGGGCGGCCCACATCTCCTGGTCGCGCTTGTCGGTCCAGATCACGGGGTCGTCGATTCCCGACGCCTCGTCGAAGGCGCGCGACACGTTGAACGGCAGACAGTGCTCGTAGATCGCGAAGCTCGAAAATTTCGGATCCATGACCTCGCGCGTCGCGGCCATCGATTCCTTCAGCGTGCGGCCCTTGGCGACCGAGATTTCGGCGGCGCCATAGAGCGAGGTGACGAAGTCACGCGTCATCGCGATGGCTTCACGCACCGTGGCAACACCTTTGAGCGCATCGCCGCGGCCCGGCGCGATCGCCTTGGGATTGAAGTTGCGGATTTCGTTCAGCGTCAGCGGCCATTCGCGCAAATGCGCGTCGCCGCAATAGCAGGCCGAATGGTATTCGATCAGGTCGCCGGAGAACATCACCTCGGCATCGGGCACCCAGGCGACGATGTCGCCGGAGGTGTGGCCGGCGCCGAGCTGCATCAGGCGCACCTCGCGCTTGCCGAGATAGATCGACATCTCGCCTTCGAAGGTCAGCGTCGGCCAGGTCAGGCCGGGAATGCTCGATGCGTCCTGAAACAGGCGCGGGAAGCGGCCATACTCGGAATCCCAATCCTGCTGGCCGCGCTCCTCGATCAGGCGATAGGTCTCCTGCGAGGCGACGATGCCCTGCGCCTTGTAGGCGGAGGCACCGAGCACGCGCACGGCGTGATAATGCGACAGCACGACATATTTGATCGGCTTATCGGTGACGGTACGGACGCGCTCGATCACCTTGTTCGCCATCGCCGGCGTCGATTGCGCGTCGAACACCAGGCAGCCGTCGTCGCCGACGATGATCGCGGTGTTCGGATCGCCCTCCGCGGTGAAGGCGTAGAGATCGGTGCCGATCTCCGAGAAGGTAATCTTCTTTTCGGAGAGGTCGCCGGTGGATGCGAAGTTCTTCGCCATCAATTCATCCTTCAAGTCTTCGGGGTTATTGTTGTTGCTGTTGTTGTTGCTGTTGCTGCTGCTGGCCGTCGATCATGCGCCGCCTGGCGAGGAGGATCGCCTCCCGCAGCACGTCGATATCGCCGATGTGATTGGCGAGGATCAGCACCAGCGCCGCGTCGAAATCGGCGCTTTGCTCGTCGGTGAAGCCACGATGCGCCTCCACGATGGCGCGAAAGGCGTCGTCGGGCCGCGCGAAGTTGGAACTGGTCGAGAGCGGCATGCGAATCCTCAATTCAAGCCTTGAGACCGCGACAGCGCGGTCGCAATCGCTTCGCGCGTTGGACGCCGGAAGCGCGCCGCAACGTAGCCGTCCGGCCTGAGTAAGTAGGCTGAGCCTGGTTCCGCATCATAGCGCTTTGCGGTGAGCGCTGCCGGATCTGCGAGCCCGTCCTTCCCGCCGATGCGGATATCCTTCACACCAACCGGCGCCTCAATCGCCGCGCCATTGCTGAATGACAGCAAGGTGAAGTCCGTTCCACCCTTGCGGAACGCGTCCGTCAAATAGGCTTGCTCGCCCGTGGGCGTCGCAACGGGAGCATCGAGCATCGAACAACCCGGGAGCGGACCACCGCGCCACGCATCCGCATCCGGCGATGACAGCGGCGAGTCATAGCTGCACGGCACCGAGAGCCGCCCGCCATTGACCATGCGCTGGCCGAACTCCGTTTCCTTGGCCAGCGACAGCACCGCCTTACGCAGCCGCGCTTCCTGATGCGAGTTCGGTGCCATGAAGTCGGTCGAGCGGGTGGATTCGCGAATGTTCTCGTCGGCAGCCAGGCTGCGCTCGACATGATAGCTCTCGAGCAGGCTCGCGGGTGAAGCGCCGCGCAGCACGCGGTCGAGCTTCCAGGAGAGATTCTCGGCGTCCTCAAGTCCCGAGTTGGCGCCGCGCGCGCCGAAAGGCGACACCTGATGCGCGGAATCGCCTGCAAAGATCACGCGGCCATGGACGAAGCGGTCCATCCGTCGGCACTGGAATTTGTAGAGCGATATCCACTCGAACTCGAACTTGTCGTGGCCGAGCATGCGCGCAATCCGCGGCCGCACGTTCTCGGGCTTCTTCTCGACGATGGGGTCGGCATAGCGATTGAGCTGAAGGTCGATGCGCCAGACATCATCAGGCTGTCGGTGCAACAGCGCCGAACGTCCCGCATGAAACGGCGGATCGAACCAGAACCAGCGCTCCGTCGGGAATTCCGCGGTCATCTTGACGTCGGCGATCAGGAACTGGTCCTCGAACACCTGTCCCGCGAAGTCGGCGCCGACCATCTGCCGCAGCGAAGAGCGCGCGCCGTCGCAGGCGACGACATATTGCGCGTGCAGGCGATAGGCGCCCTCCGGCGTCTCGATTGTCAGCGCAACGGAATCGTTGCGGCGCTCCAGCGCCGTCACCTTGTTGCGCCAGCGCAGGTTGATCTCGGGTAGATCGCCGATGCGGTCGACCAGATAGGCTTCGGCGTAGTACTGCTGGAGATTGATGAAGGCCGGCCGCTTGTGACCGTCCTCCGGCAGCAGATTGAACTGGTAGAGCTGCTGCTCGCCGTGGAAGATGCGGCCGACGCTCCAGACCACGCCCTTGTCGACCATGCGGTCGCCGACGCCGAGCCGGTCCCAATATTCCAGCGACCGTTTCGAGAAGCAGATCGCACGGGAGCCCTCTCCGATACGGTCGGCATCATCCAGAAGGACGACGTGCTGGCCGCGCTGGGCAAGGTCGATCGCAAGCGACAGCCCGACCGGGCCCGCGCCGACGACCACCACGGGATGCTCGGCCGCGCTCTGGCCGGGACGATCCTGATCGGGGTGGCGGCGATAGCCGAACTGGGTTTTGGCCTGATGCGTATTGGCCTTCGCCATGCGCTAACCTCGGCTCTGGTCAGGAGAGGCCTGATCTGCTAATAGTCTCACGTGCAACTATTTTGGACCGGAGCCGGCCGGCCGTCAACTGGAATTCGGAGCGCTCTCCCTTGGCGAGGACATCCAGCGACATCGCGCTGAAGACACGCGAGGCCGATGAGGCCTCAGCGCGGCCAAAAACACGGCTCGACCTATTCAGGTTCGTGCCGTTCCGCCTCAACCGGCTCGCCGCGGAGGTGAGTTCCGCGCTCGCGGTCGAATATCAGGAACGTCACGGCCTCGACATCCCGGCCTGGCGCGTGATCGCGACGCTCGGCTTCCGCAACGATGCCTGCAGCGCGCAGTACGTCGCGCAATGCACCCGCACGCACAAATCCACCATCAGCCGCGCGGTGACCATGTTGCTGCACCAGGGTTTGATCGAGCGCGTCGAGAACGAAGCCGACCGCCGCGAATTCCGCCTGCGACTGACAAGGAAAGGCCGCACGCTCTACGAGGAACTGTTTCCGCAATTGCTGCGGCGGGAAGACGAGATTCTCGCCTGCCTCTCGGCGCAGGAGCGCAAACAGCTATCGACGCTGCTCGGCAAGATCGAACAGAGCCTCGACCTGATCCAGACCAGCGAAGAGGCCGACGCCAAGCAGGCGTATTGATCACTTCGCAAACGATCGCGACGGCGGCAAATGCAGCGCCCAAACATCGACCTTGTCGCTGGCGCGCGGATAGACCTCCGTCACGATCGGATCATGCCCGGGAATGAACCGGTCAGGATGGCCGGCGAGACGCTCGATCGTCTCCCAGCCAACCGCCATGTCGCCGACATTGTAGACGATCGGGAATGGGCTTCGGCGCTGGAGATTGGCGTAATAATGCGCGGCATCCGACGCCAGCACCACCGGTCCGCGGGCGGTCTCAACCTTCACCACCTGCAGGCCGTCCGAATGGCCGCCGACGCGGTGCACGGTGACGCCGGGCGCGACCTCGCCGTCGCCGGAATAGAAATTGACGCGCTCGCCATAGACATGGCGGACCATCTGGGTGACGTGCTCGACCGAGAACGGATGTCGCAGCAGTCCGTTGCACATGCAGCGCCCCGTCGCGTAGGCCATCTCGCGCTCCTGGATATGGAAGCGCGCGTGCGGGAAACGGTCCAGATTGCCGGCGTGGTCGTAATGCAGATGCGTCACGATGATATCGCGAATGCTCGACGCCGCGACACCAAAGCGCTCCAGCGCGTCGACCGGATTGAGCGTCAGCTTGCGCGCCCGCGCGGACGCTTCCTCGGCATTGAAGCCGGTATCGACCAGAATGTCGCGGCCGTTGCCGCGGATCAGCCAGACGAAATAGTCGAGGTCCTGCGCCGCGCTGTCGTGCGGGTCGGGCGCGAGGAAGTTCATATTGGGCGTGCGCGGCGACATCGTCGCATAGCGCAGTGCGTAGATTTCGTAGGCGTTTCCCATGATTTTGATCTTGCTCTTTTGTGGATGCACCTTCAGGGGCGATCGACCGCACCAAGCCATCGTCCACCGCAAAGGTCAAACACCGGAGGTTGCGAAGCAGGCCCGTCCGCAATGTGAGACCAATCACATTGTTGTAGCCACGGCTGCCCTAACGTGCAGCCGCAATGACAACCAGAATGCATCGCGTGCAATCGTGACCGCCCGTTTATTCCCCCCGCAACATGCCCATGCGTCGCGGTCAATTGTCGCGATAGCGCCGAATCCGCAAGCGGTTGACGCCCCCCTTCGCCGGTTTGATAATGCACATTGCGTAAGTTAAGGTCGCCGCGGCGCAAGCTGGAAACGGCGCCTTTTTGGCTGGATCGCGCTAATTATGAAAATTCGCCTGCTTTTCGTTCTGTCCTTGCTCGTGTCGCTCGTCCCGACCGCTCCGTCACTTGCGGCCGGCGATCGCTTTGCGCTGGTCATCGGCAATGCCAAATATCCGGACGCGGACGCTCCCCTGAAGGAACCGCTCAACGACGCGCGCGACGTCGCAGACGAGCTCAAGCGCGACGGCTTTTCCGTCGAGATCGGTGAGAACCTGACCGGCGACGGCATGCGCCGCGCCTTCGACAAGCTCTACGGCAAGATCAAGCCGGGGTCGGTGGCACTGGTGTTCTTCAGCGGCTTCGGCATCCAGTCCGCGCGGCAGAGCTACTTGCTGCCGATCGATGCGCAGATCTGGACCGAATCCGATGTGCGCCGCGACGGCATCAGCCTCGAAACCGTGCTCGGCGAGCTCAACACCCGCGGCGCCGGCGTCAAGATCGCGCTGGTCGACGCCTCCAGGCGCAACCCGTTCGAGCGCCGGTTCCGCAGCTTCTCGGCCGGCCTCACCCCCGTCATCGCGCCGAACGGCACGCTGGTGATGTATTCGGCGGCGCTGGCGTCAGTAGTCTCGGACGCCGGCGGCGAGCACAGCCTGTTCGTCCAGGAACTCCTCAAGGAAATCCGCGTCCCCGACCTGATGGCCGAGGAGACGCTGAACCGCACCAAGATGGGCGTCACCCGTGCCTCGCGGGGCGAGCAGGTGCCGTGGATATCCTCATCACTGGCCGAGGATTTCTCGTTCATTCCAGGGGCCGGCGGGTCGCGCCCGACAATGACCCCGCCACCCCCGCCTCCCGCGCCGCCGGCCGTCGCCAATAACCCGCCGCCGGCTCCGCCCGCACCATCGCCTGTGCCGCCGAAACCGGCCGACACAGTCGCAGCACCGGCTCCGTCACCGAAGCCGCAGGTCGAGGCTGCCTTGCCTCCTGCACCGCCGCCGCCTCCGCCCGTGATTCCGGCCGACCCCGTCACCGCTCCGAGCATGGAGAGCGGGCCGAGTGCGGCCGTCCTGGCCGACGACCCCACCATCAAGGGGCTGACCGCCAAGATCGCGGCCAATCCGGACGACGTGAACGCGCTTTACCGGCGCGGCCAGGTCTATGCCAGCAAGGGCGCCTACAGCTTGGCCATCAAGGATTTTGACGAGACGCTCCGGATCAACCCGAAGGATGTAGAGGCTCTGAACAACCGCTGCTGGACCCGCACCGTGGTCGGCGACCTCCAGGGCGCGCTGAAGGATTGCAACGAGGCCCTGCGGCTGCGACCGAACTTCGTCGACGCGCTGGACAGCCGGGGGCTGGTCAATCTGAAATCGGGGGCGGTCAAGAACGCCATCGCCGATTTCGAGGCAGCCCTGAGGATCAATCCGCGCCTGACCTCCTCGCTGTTCGGACGCGGGATCGCCAAGCAGCGCAACGGCTCGGCCCAGGAAGGTGCACTCGACATCGCCAATGCCAAGGCGATGGACCCGAACATTGTTCAGGAATTCGCAAGCTACGGAGTGCGTTGATATTTTTTTGAATCGAGGCCGGTGTGCCTCGAACCCGCGGCGGCCCCGCGAAGACTAATCGAACGGATGCCGCAGGCCGTCCCTTCGGGGGCTTATTGCGGGGATTTTGGAACGACGCGAGCTGGCTGCGCAGGAGGGACTGGCTATGAGATTGGCTGCAAAGGGACTTACCGCAATCCTGTCCATCATCACCGTTGGCGCCGCGCTGTCGCTGACGATCCCGCCGGCATTCGCGGGCGACGACGGCAACAGCAAGAACGTCACCGAGGACGAGATCGTCCGCGCGCTGGCGCCGCCGCCGAAGAAGCCGCTGACCCGCGGCCTCTCGATCGCTCCGCAGGCCGATCCCGCACCGAGTGCGACGGAGACCAAGCTGATCCAGTCCGTGCGCGGCCGCTCGACAAGGTCGCTTTCATCGACCGAGCGTGAAGAAATCGCGTCGGCGGCCAAGGACAAGCCGAACATCGATCTCGAAATCACGTTCGACTACAACTCGGCCAATATCAGCGCCAAATCGCTTGCCTCGGTCCAGGCGCTCGGCCGCGCGCTGACCAGCCCCGACCTGAAGGGCTCGACCTTCGTGGTCGCCGGACATACTGACGCCGCCGGCGGCGAGAGCTATAATCAGGATCTGTCGGAGCGCCGCGCGGATTCGATCAAGCGCTATTTGGTCGACAAATACAGCATCTCCGCGACCGACCTCGTCACGGTCGGCTATGGCAAGAGCAAGCTGAAGGACCCGGCCCAGCCGATGGCGGAGGTCAACCGTCGCGTGCAGGTCGTCAACATGGAAAACAAGACCACCGCATCGAAGTGAGCACGACGTAATCCTTTGAAGTGACAAGTCGTGATGTGGTGTAAAGTCTCGCTTCCAGCACGCGTCCCGCAGGCTTGCGGGACGCTGCTTTATTTCAGGGAAACGCTCACCATGGGCCGCGCGCGGACGGCCGCGAGCCAGGCCAGGACGATCCGGCAATGAACCTCTCCGAATATCTCAAGCCGGCCGGAACGGTGGTCTTCGTCGTCGTGCTCGGCGTCGGCTATTATCTGTTCGAGCATCGGCACCGCGCCGAGCCCAAGGAAACGCCGAGCGAGGCGCTGGTCATCGTGACCAAGTCGACCAATGCCTGCTTCTCCGACCTGGTCCGGGTGACCGGCTTCTTCGTGCCGCGCCGCGAAGCCGTGGTCGTCGCCGACCAGGAGGGATCCAGGGTCACCGACCTCTTCGTCACCGAGGGCACCCTCGTCACCGACAATCAGGAGCTGGCGCGCCTGACCGCACCGCCCCAGATCCCGGGCCAGCCGCAGCGGCCCGGCCCGCAAGGACCGGTCTCGCTGAAAGCCCCTGCGCCGGGCCTCGTCACCGAGGTCCGCACCATCGTCGGCGCACCGGCCTCGCCACAGGCCGGCCCGATGTTCCGTATCGCCGTCAACAACGAGATCGAGCTGGACGCGCAGGTCCCGGCGGTGCACATGGCCAAGCTCAGCTCCGGCGCGACCGTGCGCATCAGCCGCGACGACGCGCCCGATTTGATCGGGCGGGTCAGGCTGGTCGCGCCCGAAATCGATCGCGCCACCCAGCTCGGCCGCGTGCGCATCAGCGTCACCAACAATCCCTCGCTGAAAGTCGGCGTGTTCGCCCGCGCCTCGATCGACGCCAAGCGAAGCTGCGGCGTCGCGGTTCCCAAGACCGCGATCGACCATCTCACCGTGCAGGTCGTCAAGAGCAACATTGTCGAGACGCGCAAGGTA
This sequence comes from Bradyrhizobium sp. MI1.3, assembly GCF_055811695.1. Classification (NCBI taxonomy): domain Bacteria; kingdom Pseudomonadati; phylum Pseudomonadota; class Alphaproteobacteria; order Hyphomicrobiales; family Nitrobacteraceae; genus Bradyrhizobium; species Bradyrhizobium sp. MI1.3. The sequence goes on from NZ_JBVVPQ010000020.1 coordinate 81,356, forward strand.
CGGGTCGGGCTGTCATCGGACAGCGCGACGGAAATCCTGGAAGGCCTCAACGTCGGCGAGATCGTCGTCGCCGACGCCGGCTCTTCGCTGCATGACGGCGACCAGATCAAGACCATGTTCGCCGATGAACTCGATCGCACGCGGGTACGCTGATGGCTCTCAATATCTCGGCATGGTCGATTCGCAATCCGCTGCCGTCGGTGGTTTTTTCCATCATCCTCCTGATCCTCGGCTGGGTGTCCTTCACCAAGCTCGCGGTGACGCGGCTACCCTCGGCCGACATTCCCGTGATCTCGGTCGCGGTATCGCAGTTCGGCGCGGCACCCGCCGAGCTCGAATCCCAGGTCACCAAGACGGTTGAAGACGCCGTCTCCGGTGTCGAAGGCGTCAGGCACATCACCTCGCAGATCACCGACGGCCTGTCGGTGACGACGATCCAGTTCGCGCTGGAAACCAACACCGACCGCGCGCTCAACGACGTCAAGGACGCGGTGACGCGCGTGCGCTCCAACCTGCCGCAGAACGTCACCGAGCCGCTGATCCAGCGCGTCGACGTCATCGGCCTGCCGATCGTCACCTACGCCGCGATCTCGCCCGGCAAGACGCCGGAGCAGCTCTCCTATTTCGTCGACGACGTGGTCAAGCGCGCGCTGCAGGGCGTGCGCGGCGTCGCCCAGGTCGAGCGCATCGGCGGTGTCGAGCGCGAGATCCTGGTCTCGCTCGATCCCGACCGCCTGCAGTCGATGGGGTTGACGGCCGTCAATGTCAGCCAGAGCCTGCGCGGTACCAATGTCGACGTCGCCGGCGGTCGCGCCGAGATCGGCAAGAACGACCAGGCGATCCGCACCCTCGCCGGCGCCAAGACGCTGAGCGACCTCGCCGGCACCATGATTCCGCTGTTCGGCGGCGGCGAGGTCCGGCTCGACGATCTCGGCACCGTCACCGACACCATCGCCGACCGCCGTACCTTCGCCCGCTTCAACGGCGAGCCCATCGTCGCGCTCGGCATCAAACGCTCCAAGGGTGCCAGCGACGTGAAGGTCGCCGAGGCCGTGCAGAAGCGCATCGACACGCTCAAGGCCACCTATCCCGACGTCGACCTGAAGGTGATCGACACCTCGGTCGAATATACCAACGGCAATTACCACGCGGCGATCTCGACCCTGTTCGAGGGCGCCATCCTCGCCGTCGTCATCGTGCTGTTGTTCCTGCGCGACCTGCGCGCCACCATCATCGCCGCGATCTCGCTGCCGTTGTCGATCTTCCCGGCATTCTGGGCGATGGACCTGCTCGGCTTCTCGCTCAACCTCGTCAGCTTTCTCGCCATCACGCTGTCGACGGGTATTCTGGTCGACGACGCCATTGTCGAGATCGAGAACATCGTCAGGCACATGAACATGGGCAAGTCGCCCTATCGTGCCGCCCTGGAAGCCGCCGACGAGATCGGCCTCGCGGTGATCGCGATCTCGCTGACGATCATTGCGATCTTCGCACCCGCGAGCTTCATGTCGGGCATCGCCGGACAGTTCTTCAAGCAGTTCGGCATCACCGTCTCGGTACAGGTGTTCTTCTCGCTGCTCGCGGCGCGCTTTGTCACGCCGGTGCTCGCCGCCTACTTCCTCAAACATGGCAATCACCAAGAGCCGCCGCCCGGCCGCGTGCTGCGGTCCTATCACAGGATCGTGGGCTGGTCGGTGAAGCACTATTTCATCACGGTGCTGGCCGGCTTCGGCGTCTTCGCCGCCTCGATCTGGAGCATCACGCTGCTGCCGCAGGGTTTCCTGCCGGCGCAGGACAGCTCGCGCTCGCTGGTTGCCCTCGAGCTGCCGCCGGGCACGCAGCTCGCCTACACCGAAAAGGTCACCGAAGACATCGTGGCGCGCCTGCGCAAGCGGCCCGAGGTGAAGAGCATCTTCGTCGATGGCGGCCGCGTTCCACCAGGGACCCAGGAAGTCCGGCGCGCCGCCTTGATCATCAACTACACGCCCAAGGACAGCCGCGATATCACGCAGCGCGAGCTCGAATTCTCGATCAGCCAGGAACTGGAGAACATTCCGGACATCCGCTTCTGGTTCCTCGACGAGAACGGCCTGCGCGCCATCTCGCTGGTCGTGACCGGCGCGGACGCCAACATCGTCAACAACGTCGCCAGCGAACTCGCGACGCAGATGAAGCGGATTCCCACCATCTCCAACGTGATCTCGGAAACCACGCTGGAGCGGCCCGAGCTGCGCGTCGAACCGCGCGCCGATCTCGCCGCACGGCTCGGCGTCTCGACCGAAAGCCTGTCGCAGACCATCCGCGTCGCCACCATCGGCGACGTCGGCCCCGCGCTCGCCAAGTTCGACGTCGGCGACCGTCTGGTGCCGATCCGCGTGCAGCTCGAGGATGCCGCGCGCGGCAATCTGAAGACGCTCGAACAGTTGCGCGTGCCACTCGGCGAACACGGCGAGAAGGGCGGCGTGCCGCTCTCCGTCATCGCCGACGTCAAGCTCGACCAGGGTCCGACCAGCATCAACCGTTACGATCGCGAGCGACAGGCGACCGTCGCGGCCGATCTCGTCGGCTCCGCCGCGCTCGGCGACGCCACCAAGAAGATCTACGACCTGCCGGTCATGAAGAGCCGGCCGAAGGGCGTGAAGGTCTCCCCCTCCGGCGACGCCGAAAGCCTGAACGAACTATCCGAAGGCTTTGCCACCGCGATCACGGCGGGCCTGATGATGGTCTACGCCGTGCTGGTGCTGCTGTTCGGCACCTTCCTGCAGCCGATCACCATTCTGTTCTCGCTGCCGCTCTCGATCGGCGGCGCGATCGCGGCCCTGCTGATCACCGGCAAGCAGCTCACGACACCGGTGTGGATCGGCATCCTAATGCTGATGGGCATCGTCACCAAGAATGCGATCATGCTGGTGGAATTCGCCATCGAGTCCATTCACGCCGGCACACCGCGCGAAGAAGCCATGATCGACGCAGGCATGAAACGCGCACGCCCGATCGTGATGACCACGATCGCAATGGCCGCGGGCATGATGCCAAGCGCGCTCGCGGTCGGCGCGGGCGGCGAATTCCGCTCGCCGATGGCGCTCGCGGTGATCGGCGGCCTGATCTTCTCGACCATCCTGTCACTGGTGTTCGTGCCCGCGATGTTCATGGTGATGGACGATCTCGGCGCCCTGATCTGGCGCTTCGGCAAGCGGCTGGTCGTGCACAGCGAAGATGCGGAGGGCGCAAGTCACCACGGAGCTGCGCCGGCGGAAGCGATGCAGCGGCCGAAAAACATCGTGCATCCTGCGGCGGAGTAGCTATTGCCTTCAGATCTCGGGCTCGACATCGGTAAGTGAAGTGCTATCTTTCGGGAATGAACCTCATAAGCCGAACGCTTGAGATCGACGCCGACACTGATGCCCGTCTCCGGGAGATCGCGTCCGAGCGGGGAAAGGACATCGCAACGGTTCTCGCAGAGGCCGTCGCATTGCTCGATTCAGTGATCGACGTTTCCAGTCCAGATCTCGCAGAGGACCGCAGTCGTTACGACGACTTCAAGCGCACCGGCCTGGCTGTCCCACTCGACGACGTTAAAGCGTGGGTGGCAAGCTGGGACTCGGCAGACGAGCTGCCCCGTCCCCAGCCGCGCAAGGTGAAATGATCCACCTTTCGCCAGCCGCGGTCGAAGACATCGAGCGGCTGCGAACACTCCTCGATACTGTTAATCTTGGCGCCGCGAAACGCGCCTTGGCCTCGATCTGGAAGGCAATCGATCGGCTGCCGGAATTGCCGGCGCTGGGCAAACCGACTGAGGATGCCGTCATCCGCCAAATCATCATCCGCTTCGGCTCGTCAGGTTACATCGTGCGATATGTCATCGCTCCCGAGACAGGCGATATTCTCATTACGAGAATCTGGCATGGCCGTGAGGCACGGACCTGACGCCCCTACTCGTTCCGCGCGATCGCCGTCAGCTTGGTCATGTTCCGCAGCAGGATGCGGCCGCGCTGGAGATCGAGGATCGCTTCCTTGCGCCAGGCCTGAAGCTGGCGGTTGACGCTCTCGCGGGCGGCGCCGACGAAGACGCCGAGTTGCTCCTGCGAGATGTGCACCTCCGAGCCGAAATCGGCGGCGAGCGCGCAGAGGCGCCGCGCGAGGCGAACCGGCAGCGGCTGGAGCATGGACTCTTCCATGCGCTCGCTCTGCCAGCGGATGCGCTGGCACAGCAGCGCGATGATCTTGATCCCGACTTTCGGCTCGCGTTCGAGGAAAGCCAGAAAGTCTTCGCGCCGCAGCACGAACAACTCGCTGGCTTCGCCCGCGGTGGCGTCCGCAGTGCGGCTCTGGCCGTCCAGCACCGCAACCTCTCCGAACAGGTCGCCCGGCCCCATGAAGTTCAGCGTCAGGCGGCTGCCGTCGGAGGCGCCGGTCTCGATACGGACCTGGCCTCGGCGCACGCCGAACAGCGCATCGCCCGCGTCGCCCTTCTGGAACAGCACCTCGCCGTTCCCCAGATGCTGGGTGTGGCAGAGATTCGCCAGCCGCTGGAGCTCGTCTGCGCCGAGATCGGCGAACATCGCATTCATCTTGAGGATGACCGCAAATTCGGCCTGCTTGCTCATTTCAATGTCCTTGTGAATTTCGTTGGCAAATCGCTTGGAACCATCAACATCAGGATCGCGTAAAACCGCGCCGGGGAAGTGTGCCATAAGTCACATAACTTTGCAGCACCCCCAGACTATTTTTCCGTGCTTGGAGCCGCTTCCCGTCCCGGGATAAACTCAGGCGCAAAGGACGCGCGCAAATGACGGTCATCTGCCGGATTCGACGCCGATCGTCCGCCGCTGGAAAGTCGACATGAGAGCAGTGAAATTCGCCGGCGCGGCGGTGGCCGCCGTCGTCATCGTGATCGCACTCCTGCTGGTGGTCGGGATCCCCTCGGGCTTCCTGACGTCGACGATTGCCTCGCGTGTTGAGAGCGCGACCGGCTATCGCCTGTCGATCGACGGCACGACCAGAATCAGCCTGTGGCCGACGCTGAACGTAACGCTGAACGACCTCACGCTTGCCGACCCCAAGGACCGCAGCGGCATCACGCGCCTGACCATCGACAGCGTGCAGGCCGACATGTCGCTCTCGAGCGTCTGGTCGGGCCGCCCGAAGATCAGCGAACTCGTCGTCACCCATCCCGTGCTCTACCAGCCGCTGCTGCGTGAACGCCTGCCGAATGCCGGCGGCACGTCGAAGCCGGTCGCGCTCGATACCGACGGCGCCGCCATCGACCGCGTCAAGGTCACCGATGGCGAGATCGCATTCGCGCGCATGCGCGATCGTGTCGAGAGCCGCATCAGCGCCGTCAATGCCGATGCCATCGTCGGTCGCGACCGCAAGGTCAACATCACCGGCACCGCACGGGTCGGCGAGCATCCGACCAAGTTCGACATCAAGGCAACCACGCCGGCGCCGCCGGCCGACCGGCCGACCATTCCGGTGGATTTCGCCATCGACATGCCGGACGTGCTGAAGTCCCGGCTCGCAGGTCATGCCGAGATGCGGCTGAGCGGCGACGTCGTGATGATCAACGGCGTGAGCGGCACGCTCGGCGACGGCGCGTTCAACGGCTGGGCCTCGGTCGATATCGCGAGCAAGCCTCTGGTCAAGCTCGATCTCGACTTCCAGCGGCTCGCGATCCCGCTGGCGAAATCGCCGGAAGGCGCGTCCGGCCAGCCCTGGAGCGATGCGCCGATCGATGTGTCCGCGCTCAACTATGTCGATGCGCAAATCAGGATCTCCGCGCATGAGGCGGTGATCGGCGAGGCACGCCTCGCGCCGCTGGCGGTCGATGCAAAACTCGCCGGCGGCGTGCTGAAGGCCGGCACCGCCAATCTCGGCGCCTATGGCGGCCAGGTCACGGGCGAATTGATCCTGGATGCCACCAGCGGCGCGCCGAGCTTTGCCATGCATTCCGACCTCGCCGGCGTGCGCGCGCTGCCGCTGCTGCAGGGCCTCGCCGAATTCGACCGGATCGACGGCAAGCTGCAGGCCAAGCTCGCGCTGCGCAGCGCCGGCACCAGCCAGCGCGCGCTGATGGCGAACATGCAAGGCACGGCCTTCGTCAATTTCCAGGACGGCGCCATTCGCGGCATCAACGTCGCACAGATGATCCGCTCGCTGACATCGGGCACGCTGTCCGGCTGGCAGGAAAACGGAGACAGCAGTCGGGAGCAGAGCACGGATTTGTCGCAGCTCTCGGCGTCGTTCCGGATCGACAAGGGCCAGGCGGTGACCACCGATCTCAACCTGACCGGACCGCTGGTCCGCGTGACCGGCGCCGGCACGATCGCACTCGACACCAAGATGATGGGCTTCCGCGTCGAGCCGAAGCTGGTGATGACGACCGAAGGCCAGGGTCGCGCCGCCGAGCCGGTCGGCTTCGGCATTCCCGTGATGATCCAGGGCACCTGGTCGCAGCCACGGATCTATCCTGACATGGCCGGCATGCTGGACAATCCGGATGCCGCCTATGCCAAGCTGCGCGAGATGGGCAAGGGGCTGTTCGGCGCTGATGGCGCCGGGCTCGGCAACATCTTGGGCAGCCTTGGTCTCGGAGGGACCACCGCGCCGGGTGGCGGCAATGCGGCCGGCAATGCCAATCCGCAAACCCAGCAGCCCGCCGGACAGAACAATTTGCTCGGTGGCCCCCTGGGCGAGGCGCTCGGCAATCTGATCCAGCAGGGACTTTCCGGTGGCGCGGGAAACGGCACGGCGACTGGGACTGGCACCGGCACTGGCACCGGCCGCAGCCGCAGCCTGCCTGCGGCGCCATCCCCATTGACGCCGCAAGCCTCGCCGGCGTCCCCCGCCCTGGAGGACCCGCCGGCGGCGCAGCAGGACAGCCAGCCGATGAACGACGTGCTGCGACAGCTCTTTAATCGATGATTGCAGGACCAAAGCGCTGGACTCCCAGCCCTCCCTTGCCAAGCCCATCCCCTTACATCGGCTTGCCCGGCAGCGGCTTCCTCCAAACGGACGAGACTGCGACAATTCACCATGCTTGCGCCTGCCCAGCGTCCAAGGCGGATAACCAAGACGGGTAACCACGCCGGCTGCTCGGCCGGCCCTTGACCAGTCCCTTCACAGTCCCCTGGACCAAATTGTGCTAGAAGGCTCGCAGGGTCCGTGCGGACCGTAGCGCCGGCGCTGATGGTGGCGCGAGAGGATCGGGATGGCAGGAGCGAACGACAAGACACGGTTTCTGCGCGAGGGTCTGTTCGCCAAATACGTCGTCTCTCTTGTCGGCCTCGTCGTGTTCGTGCTCGCCGTCAACGGCGCGATGGAGAGCTGGATCTCCTACCGCGCCACCAAGACACAGCTGACCGACGGTCTCGAGGACAAGGCGCAGGCAGCCGCGCGGCGGATCGAGCAGTCGATCTCCGAGCTCGAGCGCCAGATCAGCTGGGTGACGCGGGCGAGCCAGGACACGCTCGAGAAGCGCCGCGCCGACTATGCCCAGCTGCTGCACCAGGTCTCGGTCGTCACTCAGCTGTTCCAGCTCAACGGCGACGGCCGCGAGGTGCTCCGCGTCTCGCGCCAGTCGACCACGACCGGCAGCAATGCCGACCTCTCCCGCGACATGCGCTTCACCGACACCGTCGCCCGCGGCGTCAGCTACGCACCGGCCTGGTTCTCCGACCGGACACCGTTCATGTCGATCTCGGTGGCGCATTCCGGTTTCAACGCCGGCGTCACCGTGGCCGAGCTCGATCTCAGCTTTCTCTCCGAGTACCTCTCCGACGCCCAGGTCGGCAAGGCCGCGTTCGCCTATGTGGTCGATCCGCGCGGCCGCGTGCTGGCGACGTCCTCGAAAGGGCCCGAAATCGGCAAGGACCTGTCGAAGCTGCCGCAGGTTGCGGCCGCGGTCGCACCGGGCCACGCGCCCGACAATTCGGGCACCGACTTCAACGGCCATGCGGTGATGAGCGCCGCGAGCACTGTGCCGAAGCTCGGCTGGAGCGTGTTGTTCGAGCAGCCGACCACGCAAGCCCTGATGCCGATCCGCGACCAGCTGGTGCGCATTGCGCTTTTGATCGGCATGGGCCTGCTGGTCGCAATCCTTGCCGGCACGCTTCTGGCGCGCCGCATGATCATTCCGATCACGGCGCTGCGCGACGGCGCGCACAAGCTCGGCGAGGGCGATTTCAGCCATCGCATCGAGGTGCACACCGCGGACGAGCTGGAAGATCTCGCCGGCCAGTTCAACCGCATGGCCAGCCAGATCCAGGAGACCTATTCGGATCTGGAGACCAAGGTCGAGGAGCGCACCCGCGATCTCGCGCAGTCGATCAACGAGCTCAAGGTGCTGGAAGAGGTCGGCCGCGCGGTCGCCGCCTCGCTCGATCTCAACGCCGTGCTGCCGACGATCGCCGCGCGCGCCATCGAGATCACCCATGCCGACGCGGTGCTGATCTACGGCTATGAGGCCGAGGCGCGCCGCTTCAAGCTGGTCGAGGCCAACGGCATCGACAAATCCGCCGACGGCGCCCATGTCACCATCGACGAGGGCCAGGATATCCTGAGCGATGCGGCCGGCAGCGGCGAACCGATCGCGATTTCAGATCTCGACCAGGCCTCCGAGCAGCCGCTGCGCGACGTCGCGATCGCGGCCGGCTTCCACTCGGTGCTGGTGGTGCCGCTGGTGGACCAGCAGGGCACGCTCGGCTCGCTGGTGGTGCTGCGCCGCGCCAGCGGCGAGTTCGCCGCCAGCATCATCGGCCTGATGCGCACCTTTGCCAACCAGGCCGTGCTGGCGATGCGCAATGCGCGGCTGTTCACCGAGGTCGACCACAAGGGCCGTGAGCTCGCGGCTGCGCACGAAACCGTGCAGCAGCAGGCCGCCAAGCTCCAGGAGCAGACCGAGCAGCTGCGCAACTGGAACCGCTCGCTGGAAGAGCGGGTCGAGAAACAACTCGGCGAGATCGGCCGCATTAAGCGGCTCGAACGCTTCCTCGCGCCGCAAGTCGCTCAGCTGATCGCCTCGTCCGACGGCCACGATGCGCTGCTCGACAGCCACCGCCGCGAGGTCACCGTCGTGTTCTGCGATTTGCGCGGCTTCACCTCGTTCACGGAGGCGACCGAGCCGGAAGAGGCGATGAACGTGCTGCGCGAATATCACGCCGCGCTTGGCGAGCTGATCCACCGCTATGAAGGCACGCTCGACCGCTTTGCCGGCGACGGCGTGATGATCCTGTTCAATGCGCCCATCCAGTTCGCCGACCACACCAAGCGCGCGGTGAAGATGGCCGTCGAGATGCGCGACACGATCGGCGCCCTGACCGAGAAATGGAAGAACCGCGGCCACTCGCTCGGATTCGGCGTCGGCGTCGCCATGGGCTACGCCACGCTCGGCCAGATCGGCTTCGAGCAGCGGCTCGAATATGCCGCGATCGGGAGCGTCACCAATCTCTCCTCCCGCCTCTGCGACGAAGCCAAGGCCGGCCAGGTCGTCGTCAGCCGCCGCGTCTACGGCATGGTCGAGCCCTGGGTCGAAGCCCGCGCGCTCGACGATCTCGTGCTCAAAGGTTTTAACCACCCCGTGCTCGCGATGGAGATTCTGTCGTGGCGCGAGGAGGTCGAGAACGTGGTGGACGCCGCCGCGGCAAGGCGGCGCGGCTAGCCAAAACAAAAAACTGCGAAAACAACCCCATGCACAGTAGCCGGGGCCTGCAAGATCAATGGCTTACGCGGGCACGGAATGGGCTGGAAGCGGTGCGGGTGATCACGCCCCGCGCTTCGGCCCCATCGCCTCGAACCCGGCCTTCTGCTCGTCGCTCAGGTCCGCCTCGAAATCATCGAGCGCGTCACTGACGCCGTTCACCGCCTGCAGCATCGTCTCCAGCCGCGCCTTCGCGGCGGTGAGGCGGGCCTGTGGTGTCGGTCCGGCCTGTGACGGACAGGCGCTGAGCGTTTCCATGGTGCGCAGCGTGGTGTCCTGGAGCACGTCGAGGCGGGCGCGGCCGGTGTCGTCGAGCTTGAGCGTGGAGGCGATCTCGGCCGCGGGCCATTGCTGCTGAATGAGCTGCTCGTATTGGCGCTGCAGCTTCTCGTCGTAGCGGGGATCGCTGTCCGCCTGGCAGGCCGATGCCGCCTGCGGATTCTTTTGCTGGATCGCTGCCAGCGCGGCGCGACGTTCGTTGGCTAGGCTGTCGAGCTTGGCCTTTTGGTCGTCGTCGAGGAGATCGACGAACTTGGCGAGGGATGGCGCGACGGCATCCGTTGCCTTGATCATGGCTTCGATACGCTCGCGCATCAGGCCGAGGCGCTCCATGGCCGTCGCGGGGACCTGCGTTGGACAGGCGGCGCGGATGGTGTCGCGCGCGGATGCCCACGTGGTCGCAAGCTCGTCGAGCGCTGTGCGCTGCAATTCATTCGGCTGCACGATAGCGGCGATGCGATCGACCGGCAGGCCGCCGGTGTCGCTGGCATCGCAGACCGTCTCCGCGGTCGGGACTCGCCGTCCGCGCCGGCCGTGCGGCGTGGTGTAGGCGGCAAGCTCCGTGGCCGCATAGGGCGCGAAGATCGCGGCATAGATATCGCCATAGCCATAGAGCGAGAGGCTGGTCGCATCGCCGAGGATGATTGCGGTGGTGAGGTCGTCATGTGCGAATGGCCAGAACACCGGGCCGACCCAGCCGTAGCTGCCGTCGGGATGGCGCCACCAGCCCTGCGGACGGCGGCCGCCACGCCAGCCCGACAGCGCGGCTTGCGCCGTCATCGCCGCACGCATTACGAAAGGATTGGCAGGCTGGCCGCGCTCCGAGCCGCGCGGATCTTGCGACCGCAACGCTGCGGACCGGTATCGGCTGCCCCGCACCGCCATGCGGGCATGGCGCAAGCGCGACATGCCGATCATGTGGCCGACGGCAAAGCGCGCGACACCGAGCGGGCCGCCGCGGAAGCCGAACTGCGCCTCGGCGCGACCTGGCAACAGCGCCGCCAGAATCACGAGGGTTACGCCCGATAACGCCAGCCGTAGCCTCGGCCTCAGCCTAGGCTGCAAGCGTGATCTCGACATGACCACTGACCTGTCCACCTTGGCCCTCCTCCGGCGCCAAGCGCGCATCGCGTCGCATCACAATGACGCGCGAGGGAACCAAATGTTCCGGAAGCGTACAGGGCAAAGCGTCGCGGTATTTGCTTAGGACGTCTCGGCGGCGCCTGAGCGAGCGCCTCGTCCTTCGAGGCGACCGCTTCGCGGCCTCCTCAGGATGAGGCTTGGCAGCGCATCCTTCTGCGTTGAATGCCGCCGCAGACTCATTCCTCATCCTGAGGGCCCGCCGCAGGCGGGCGTCTCGAAGGATGGCCGCAGGAGCCGCGGCGAAGCGCCGCCTTCACTCCGCCTTCTGCGGCAGCACGAAGGTCTGGCCAGGATAGATCAAATTGGGATTGTGGATCTTGGCGCGGTTTGCGTTGTAGATCACGGCAAAGCGGGCGCCGTCGCCATAAGCGAGCCGGCTGAGCGCCCATAGGCTGTCGCCGCGGGAGATCACCCGGCTGCCGCCTGTTTCCGCCGGTGCACCGCTGACGATTTCAGCCGGCGAGGCCGATGCGACGGTCGTGGCCGCGGGCGCCCGCGCCATCACCCCCGACCCGCCCTTTGGTTTCGGTGCGCCCATCACTCGGGGCCGGGCCGCAGGCCTGTCCGATACCGATGCCACAACATCCGACTTGTCGTCGGGCTTCTCGGCCTTCGGCTCCTGTTTCGCCTCTTGCCTTGCGGCCGGTGCAGGGCGCGCGGGCGGCGGCGCGGCTTCGGCGATCGTCACCGGCATGCTGCGGCCGGATTGCGTGACGGTGCCGTCAAGCGATTTCGCCCGCAGGGTCAGCTCATAGGAACCGGCGGGAAGCTGCGGCGGCGTCATGACGAATTGGCCCGAGGCATCCGCCACCACCGTGTCGATCGGCTTGCCGTCGCGCAACAGCTCGACCTTGGCGCCCGGCGTCGCCTGGCCCGCGATCACCGCCGCCTCGCCGTGATCGTCGACGCGTGCGACGTCGAAGCGGGGGCCGCTATCGGCAACCGCCGGCGGCGGCTTGACCGGTGCAAGATCGGCAAGCGCGGCCGTGACCTGCTTTTGCGTCTCGGCCAGCGCACCCGCCTTCGGCTCGGGGGCCGGTGCCGGAGACGCAGCTGGCGCCGGCGGCGCGACCGCGGCGAGCTTGGGCTCTTCCGGCTTGAGTTCCGGCTTGGGCTCGACCTTGAGTTCGGGCTTGGCGGCGATGTCGGTCTTCGCCCCGTTCGGCAGCAGGCGACGCAGCTCGGTGGGGCCGACCACTAGCACGGTGCCGCCCACCGCGAGCAGACAGAATGCAATGAAGGCCTTGGATGCGGTCACCATCGGAAACGAACCTTGATCAGGAAGAATTTTGCAAATCAATCGGCCCGGCAAGGTGCGCCGTTTTGGTCACGGCAGCAAGACGGTCGATAGGATGATGAGCCGGCACGGAGATGAACCGACGCACCCCCGCCGGTGTCAAATGCTCAAGGCCGCATCGCGGCATTTTTCTCGAGGAATTGTCCCGTGAACGCATTTTGCCGTCCCGCACAATGGCCTGTTGGGCTGGTGCTTGCCCTGACAATGGCCGCAACTCCAGGGCTCGCCGCGTCCGGCCCGCCGCCGGATTACATCCTCACCGACAATGCCGATCTCGCCTTCACCTCACCCGACGGCGCCACGGGGATCGAGCAGTACATGAAGGACGGCGGGGATTTCGACGTCAAATGGCAGGCCTGGACGAGGCGTGGCGAACAGATGACGGAGCTCAAGCCCGAGCAGGGCTACGGGGCCGGCTTCCGTTGGACCCCCGACTCGCAATGGCTGGTGCGGATGCAGAAGACCGGCTCCGGCGAGCAGGACCTCTATCTCTACCATGCCGAGAAGGGTGCCTTCGTCAGCGCGACGAAGACCTCGCTCAGCGACTTGGCCTGGGCCTATTTCCACGGCCGGCCGGACACTGGGAAGATGAAGCTCGACTACCACATCTCGGCCAATCTCGTGAAAGGCACCGAAGAGGCCTATCGCGGCCTTGGCGTGCACTGGCCGGACAACCGTTACCTCGTGATCTCGTTGTCGGGCGAAATGGACAAGCACCCGAAGAACGTCGCCGTGAAGGGATTGGCCGACTGGCGCTGCCGCTATGATCTCAAGACCGGGGCTTTCGACGTGCCATCGATGTTCGCCAAGTCCAATGCGGAAGCGTTGAGATGGGAAATCCGACGCTGAGGGAACCGTGGTCCACCGCGCCTTCAGACAAGCGAGGGAACCAACCCTCTGATTCCGTTCCGATTCATGCTTTTCTAACCCTCACTGGTAACGCGCTCTTGTCGGTTTTGCCGCATCTTGCATCCCACGGGAGGACTGCATGGGCACATCGATCCGATGGAGCGCGCGCATGCGCGCGTTGCTGCGCCGTTGGCGCGGAGCGCCGCTGACATGGCTGATCGCAGGCGGCTTCGTGCTGATGGCCGCAATGGCGATCGGCACCGCGCTCACCGTCGACCGCTTCCGGCAGAATGCAATTGAAAGCGGCCGTGACAGCGTGGAGAGCGCGGTCCGATTGCTCGCCCGCCATTTCGACCGCGAGTTCGAGGATTTTGCGGTGCTGCAGAAGAGCATCATCGCGGAACTCGAAAGCCATGGCATCGAATCCGCAGACGTCTTCCGCAGCGAGATGGGCACGCTCGCCATGCACGAGGTGTTGCGCGCCAAAGCCAGCGGCTGGTCCGACGTCGCCGGCGCCAATTTGTTCGACGCCAAGGGCGTGCTGATCAACTCGTCGCGGCGCTGGCCGGTCGCCGATGTTTCGGTCGCCGACCGCGGCTATTTCGATCGCCTCAAGAACGATCCGGCTTCGCAGGAGGAGGTCGAGGTCGTGCCCGGACGGTTGGGCAGCGGACCGGTCATCGTATTCGCGCGCCGCGTCTCCGGCCCCCACGGCGAATTCCTCGGGTTGGTCTCGCGGGCGGTCGCGCCGGAGCAACTCGAATCCTTCTTCGCCTCGAGCGGGCTCGGCGAGGATTCCTCGATCGCGATGCATCACCAGAACGGCCAGTTGCTCGCGCGCGTTCCGCATGTGGAGGCGATGATCGGGCATAATTTCCGCAACGGCACGCGCGAGCAGATGGCGGTGTTCGAGCGAACCTTCGTCACGATGCAGCTCGCAAGCCCGATCGACGGCAAGGATCGCATCGTCGCCGCACGCCTCCTGACCGGCGAGCCGCTGGTCGTGGTCGCGACCAAGTCGCTGGATGCGGCGCTGGCGACATGGCACACGCAAACGAAATTCTTCGTGGCCGTCGCCGTGCTGTCGATCGGCCTGCTCGTGCTGACGCTCTATTTCATCTTCCGCCAGATGACGCGCCGGCTCGCCGCGGAGAAGCAGCAGCTCGACACCGCGATGAACACGATGACGCAGGGCCTCCTGATGTTCGACCAGGACGAGCGGCTGATCGTCTGCAACCGGCGCTACATCGAGATGTATGGGCTATCGGCCGATGTGGTGAAGCCGGGCGCATATTTCCGCCAGGTGATCCGGCATCGCCACGACACCGGCTCGTTCCACGGCGACGTCGATTCCTATTGCGACCGCATTTTGGGCGATGCCGGGCAGACGCAGAGCACGATCGTCGAGACCTCCGATGGCCGCCTGATCGAGATCAAGAACCAGCCCGGCGCCGCCGGCGGCTGGCTCGCGACACATGACGACGTCACCGAGCGCATCCGCGCCGACGAGCGCATCGCGCATATGGCGCATTACGACGCGCTGACCGACCTGCCCAACCGCGTGCTGATGCGCGGCCATCTGGAGCGGCGCGTCGCCGAGCTTGCCCAGGGCAAGCCGTTCGCGATCCTCTATATCGACGTCGACGAGTTCAAGGGCGTCAACGATTCGCTGGGACACGAGGTCGGCGACGAGTTGCTGCGCCAGGTCGCGAACCGCCTGCGCGCCTGCGTCAGCGGCAACGACATGGTCGCGCGGCTGGGCGGTGACGAATTCGCCATTGTCAAGGCCGGCACCCGCGACGACGCCGAGCTGACGGCCCTGGCCGAGCAGATCCTGAAGGCGCTGCGCGCGCCCGTGGACTGCAACGGCCAGGACATCCCGACCGATGCCAGCATCGGCATCGCGATCGCACCCGACCACGGCGACAATCCCGATGATCTGCTCAAGCGCGCCGATCTCGCGATGTATGCGGCAAAATCCGAGGGCCGCCGTACCTTCCGTGTCTTCGCGCCCGAATATGACGCCAAGGCGCGGCTGCGCCGCCAGCTCGAGTTCGATCTGCGGCAGGCGCTGGCCCGCGGCGAGTTCGAGGTGCACTACCAGCCGCTGGTCGATCTCGCGGCCAATGTCGTCACCGGCTGCGAAGCGCTGCTGCGCTGGCATCATCCGGAGCGCGGCATGGTCTCGCCCGCCGATTTCATCCCGGTTGCGGAAGAGACCGGATTGATCGGCGAGATCGGCGAATGGGTGCTGAGGCAGGCCTGTCTCGAGGCCGCCAGCTGGCCCGGCGACATCGACATCGCGGTCAACGTCTCGCCGGTGCAGTTCCGCTCGCGGACATTGGCGCTGAAGGTGGCAGCCGCGCTCGCCGAGTCGGGGCTCGCGCCCGGACGGCTCGAGCTCGAGATCACCGAGACCGTCCTGATCCGCGATGACCAGGAGGCGCTGACGATCCTGCAGCAGTTGCGCGAACTCGGGGTGCGCATCGCGCTCGACGATTTCGGCACCGGCTATTCGTCGCTGAGCTATTTGCATCGTTTTCCGTTCGACAAGATCAAGATCGACCGCAGCTTCATCAGCGACATCGGCGAACCCGAGGATTCCTCGCCGATCGTGCAGGCGGTGGTGCACATGGCCGCCGCCCGCCACATGGCGACGACCGCCGAAGGCGTCGAGACCGAAGCGCAGCGCGCGGTGCTGCTCCAGCTCGGATGCAGCCAGATGCAAGGCTGGCTGTTCAGCCCTGCCGTGCCGGCGGCGAAACTGAAGCAGCTGTTGTCGGCACAGGCGGCCGCGGCGTAGCGGCGCCCCGGTCATCCGGTCCCGCCGTTTGGAGGATGTGTCGCAGAATCGGACAAGGCTTGTCCGCTTCGAAATCCGGCCATCCCGCGCCACAAGCGTGCCCAATCGCGACGTCGATGTGACGGCCGTGTGGCGGCCTGCCCCCCTTTTCTTACAAGCACTTCCCCTCCCCGCCCGCCCGCCGTGCGTTCGCGAAAGCGCGGGCCGGCTTGGAGCAGGATCGGACAAAGCATGCCGGGTTCAGGAAATACGCACCGCAATCGCGGCGCATAGAACACGCGCCGTTCCGTACAAATGCGGACGACTGATCGAGAGCCCGAGCTGATCAGGAGGAGCCACACCATGACCGGGAACATTGCACTCATGCGCAATCCCTCGCACAAGGGCTTGCCGCCCGCACCCGACGCACAGCCTGACGACCGCTCGACGTCCGAACGGCGCGCCGCCGACGCGGAGATGGCGCGTGTGCTCAGGACCGAGCCGTTTCGCGTGGCGCTGGACTCCTCGGGTGCCGGTATCGCGCACTGGAAGCATGATCCGCTGCACGACGTCGTCGAGCCCATGCGCCACCACGTGGTCATGGCGCATAAAGGCGTGATGCAGCGCATGGAGCGGCGCTCGGGAAAATCGATCTCGATCGGCACGTTTCGTCCGGGGGTCGTGAACATCGTTCCGGAAGGGTCGAGCTCCCGATGGGACATTCCGAAGCCCGTCGACGTCGTGCAGCTTTACCTTCCCGACGCAACGCTGCAGCGCATCGCCGGCGAGGCCGGAACCGCCGGGCCCGCCGAATTGATTGAGCGAACGGCGCATCCCGACACGATCACGTCCCGACTGCTCCTGAGCGCGGCGGATTCGCTGGAGAGCCATGGCGTGCTTGATACGCTGTTCCGGCATCAGCTCACGGATCTTCTGGCCACGCGCCTTTTGGCTGCGCATGCAGGCTCGCCAACCACGTTCCAGCCGACCATGGGCGGACTGGCGCCGAAGGTCCTGCTCCGTGCAATCGAACGATTGCGCTCCGATAGCGAAGCGGACGTCTCGCTCGATGCGCTGGCGTCCGATGCCGGGCTATCGCGCTTCCATTTCTGCCGGTCCTTCAAGGAGAGCACCGGGCTGTCGCCGCATGCCTGGCTGCGCCAGCACCGGCTCGAGCAGGCCATGAACATGCTGCGGGAGAGCGACGAATCGATCGTCTCGGTCGCCGCGGCGCTTGGTTACTCCTCGCAGACCGCCTTCGCCGCGGCATTCAAGAAGCTGACGGGCGAGACGCCGAGCGATTGGCGCAGGCGCATGCGTTAGCAGCAATCTCTCGACAACGACGGCAATCGCGCTGGGGCACCGGCAAATCGGGTCAGCTACATCATCTCCATGTCCAGACCAATCGAGGGAGACCAAAGATGACCTGGAAAAACTTCGTCAACCGACGGCTGATTGCCTCACGCCGCCGAAGCCTTGCGACCGCGACCTTGTACGGACTCTCGCTGGCCGTTCGCTTCACGTCGGCGACGGGCGAGGAAGTGGAAATTCCAGCTTACACCATGCACCCGGCACAGCCGCCCGTTTCCATCATGATCCGAAATGGCCCCGGCCTTCCCTATCAGGACTGGAGTCGAAGTGAGCTTCAGCCCGTTGTCCTAGGCTACGGCCGGCCACCGAATTCGCTGCAGGCACGCTGCATCGCGCCTTAAGACCAGCGACCCAACCCACCTCCACGCGCCGACGCCGGACGCTGCCCCCAACGCAGCAGCGCGGTCGCGCGCGGTCTTTCGAAAAGCAACCAAGGAGAGAATCCATGCGACTCATCATCATCGGCGCCGGCTTCGCCGGCATGTACGCCGCCCTTTCCGCAGCCCGGCTGCGCGACATCCGAGGCGTCTCGCCGCAAGATCTGCAGATCGCGCTCGTCTCACCGGAGCCGACGCTGGTGGTCCGTCCGCGGCTCTACGAGCCGAAGCCGGAAACCCTGACGGCCCCGCTGCTCGACGTCCTCGAGGCGATCGACGTCGACTACATCCAGGGCAGCGCCGAGAGGATCAACACCGAGGCCCGAACGGTGCAGATCACGCCCGCGAAGGGCGCGCGAAAGACGCTGTCCTACGACCGCCTCGTCGTGACCACCGGCAGCCGGCTGTTCCGTCCGAACATTCCGGGCCTCGCCGAGCATGCTTTCAGCGTCGATTCGCTCGACGATGCCGTTGCGCTCGACAAGCATCTGCATGGTCTCGCGAAGCGGCCTGCCGTGAACGGACGCGACACGGTCGTCGTCGCCGGCGGCGGCTTCACCGGGATCGAGGCGGCCACCGAAATACCGGCGCGGCTGCGCGAAATCCTGGGCCCCAATGCCAGGACGCGCGTCGTCATCGTCGATCGCAACACTGCGATCGCACCCGACATGGGTGCAGGCGCCCGCCCCATCATCGAGGAAGCCTTGCGCAAGGTTGGCGTAGAGACACGGCTCGGCGCCGGCGTCGCCGCGCTCGACGAGAGCGGCGTCACCCTGTCCAGCGGTGAGCACATCGAAACCGAGACGGTGATCTGGGCGGCGGGCATTCGTGCGGCGCCGTTGACCGGGCAGATTCCCGCCGAGCGCGACAATTTCGGACGGTTGCTGGTCGATCGCTGCTTGCAGGTGCCAGGCGTTCAGGGTGTCTTCGCGGCCGGCGACGCAGCACGCGCCGCCTGCGACGACGAGGGCAATTACGCGCTGATGTCGTGCCAGCACGCCACGCGGATGGGTGCCTTTGCCGGCAACAACGCCGCGGCCGAATTGCTCGGCGTTCCGACCAGGCCCTACCACCAGAAGGCCTATGTCACGTGCCTCGACCTTGGCGAAGCCGGTGCGCTGTTCACACGCGGATGGGAGCGCAAGGTCGAGCTGGTCGGCGACGTCGCCAAGAAGACCAAGCGTGAGATCAACACCGTCTGGATCTATCCGCCGAAGGCGGAGCGCGCCCTGGCGCTCGCGTCGGCCGATCCGGAACGGGTGACCGAAGTCTAGACGCCCACGTGATGATGGCCGCGCTCCCGCGGGGCGCGCGGCCGCCACTGCAGACCGATCAATCAGGAGCCCACAGCATGAACCAGCAGATCCGCAACCTCGCGTTCGCGATGCCGCTGACGAACCCGGCTTTCCCGCCCGGCCCGTATCGCTTCATCAATCGCGAATATTTCATCATCCAGTACCGGACCGACCCAGAGGCATTGCGCCGGATCGTGCCGGAGCCGCTGGAGCTGACCGAGCCTGTGGTGAATTACGAATTCATTCGCATGCCCGATTCCACCGGCTTCGGCGACTACACGGAAAGCGGCCAGATCATCCCGGTGTCCTTCCGCGGCCAGACCGGCAGCTTCGTCCACCAGATGTTCCTCAACGACCATCCGCCGATCGCCGGTGGCCGCGAGCTGTGGGGCTTTCCCAAGAAGCTGGCCCAGCCGAAGCTGGCCGTCGAGACCGATACCCTGGTCGGTACGCTGGACTACGGTTCGGTGCGCATCGCCACCGGCACCATGGGCTACAAGCATCGCGCCCTCGATCTTTCCGCCGAAGCACGGAAGCTCATCGCGCCAAATTTCCTGCTGAAGATCATTCCGCATGTCGACGGCACCGCGCGCATTTGCGAGCTGGTCCGCTTCCATCTCGAAGACGTGACGGTGAAGGGCGCGTGGACGGGGCCCGCCGCGCTCGATCTCTTCTCCCACGCGCTCGCGCCGGTCGCCGAGCTGCCGGTTCTTCAGGTGCTCTCGGCCAAGCATATCGTTGCCGACCTGACGCTCGGATTAGGCACCGTGGTGCACGACTATCTGGAGCGGTCCGCGGTGGCGCGATCGCGTGGAGCCGAAGCTGAAATCCTGACCGAAACACAGGCCGGCTGACCGAACGGGTCGCATTGCAAGGAGTAGTCGCCATGTTCAACGTGACGCGCGAACAAATCGATTCCGCACGACCGATCAATCCGCTGCCCTACGACGTCGTTGCGCTGGTGCTGCAGGGTGGCGGCGCGCTCGGCGCCTACCAGGCGGGCGTCTACGAAGGCTTGCACGAGGCCGGGATCCGGCCGAACTGGCTGGCGGGCATCTCGATCGGCGCGCTCAACGCCGCCATCATCGCGGGCTCCCCGGAAGACGAGCGCGTGGCGCGGCTGCGCGAGTTCTGGGAGACGATCTGCGCAACCCCGGTGGAATGGCCTGCCGGCGAGGGACTGGCCGGCGCGCTACCCTTCGCGTTCGACTTCAACTCCCTGCACAACACGCTTGCCGCGATGCGCGCGCTGTTCCAGGGCCAGCCCGGCTTCTTCAGGCCGCGCTTCCCCTCGCCCTTGTGGTCGCCCTTCTCGGGCGACGCGTCGACCAGCTTCTATGACACGGCGCCGTTGCAGCGGACGCTGGAACAGCTGGTCGATTTCGACCGGCTGAACTCGGGCGAAGTGCGCGTCAGCGTCGGCGCGGTCAACGTCCGCACCGGCAATCTCACCTATTTCGATACAGCCGAGCGGCGGCTCGGTCCGAAACACTTCATGGCCTCGGGCGCGCTGCCGCCCGGATTTCCCGCCGTCGAAATCGACTCCGAGCACTACTGGGATGGTGGCGTGGTCTCCAACACGCCTCTCTCCCGCGTGCTGTCGGGCGATGCGAAAGACACGCTGACGTTCCAGATCGATCTCTGGTCGGCGCGGGGCCGCGTGCCGCACGACATGATGGAGGTTTCGAGCCGACAGAAGGACATTCAGTATTCCAGTCGCACCCGCGCCGTCACCGACCAGGCGCTGCGGATGCAGAAGATGCGTCAGGCGCTGCAGCGGACGATCGACAGATTGCCGGAGGCCGCAAGAAACGATCCGGAGATGCACGCCATCGCCGAGCTCGCCCGTCACCGCTCCCACAACATCATCCACCTGATCTACCAGTCCAAGCTCCATGAGGGTCACTCCAAGGACTACGAGTTCGGACCGAAGGCGATGCGCGCGCACTGGCAAAGCGGGCGGGACGACATCCGCCGCACGCTTGCCGACGGACGGCGCCTCGAGCCGCCGCCTTCCGAACTCGGCATCGTCACCCACGACATTCACCGCCGCGATTGACGTCGCCGGCAACCATCATCGAAAGGAGTTTTTCATGTTGAAAGGCAAAGTAGCGATCGTCACCGGATCGACCAGCGGCATTGGCCTCGGGATCGCAAGAGAGCTGGCCAGCCTCGGCGCCGATATCGTCCTGAACGGCTTTGGCGAACCGGGAGCAATCGAGAACATCAGGGCCGGCATCGAACGCGAGGACGGCGTGCGCGTCGCGTATGACGGCACCGACATGTCGGATGGCGAGGCCGTGCGCGGAATGATCGAGGCGGCGATCGAAAAATTCGGACGGCTCGACATCCTCGTCAACAATGCCGGCATCCAGTTCACCGCGCCGATCGAGGAGTTTCCACCCGCCAAGTGGAGGGCCATTCTCGACATCAATCTGTCGGCCGCCTTTCACGGCATCGCTTCAGCCGTGCCTCAGATGAAAAAGCAGCGATGGGGTCGCATCGTCAACATCGCCTCCACGCATGGCCTCGTCGCATCCACCCACAAGGCAGCCTATGTCGCGGCCAAGCATGGCCTCGTCGGCCTTACCAAGGTGGTAGGGCTTGAAACCGCCGGCAGCGGCGTCACTTGCAACGCAGTCTGTCCCGGCTGGGTGCGCACGCCGCTCGTGGAGAAACAGATTAGCGACATCGCGGCGGAGAAAGGCATCAGCCAGAAGCAAGCAGCCGACGAGCTTCTCGCCGAAAAGCAGCCGTCGCTGGACTTCGCCTCCCCGAAGCAGATCGGTGGCACCGTCGCCTTCTTGTGCTCGGCCGCGGCCGACCAGATCACCGGGACGACGATCTCCGTCGATGGCGGCTGGACCGCGCAATGAGCGCGTGACGAGCCTCTAATCCACCAAGCGATGACGGCCGCGCTCTCCCTGGCGGCGCGGCTTGCTCAACCAGGACCAGCCAGAGTCAACACCAACCAAGCGCCCAACGCTCGAACAGGAGACCAACATGAATCTGCACAATACCTCATATCCCGTGTCATCGGGACCCGAAGAGCTCGTTCCGTCGCGCTACGCGCTGAAGATCGGCGAGATCGACGTGCTGGTGGTCAGCGACGGCGTGCTGCCGCTGCCGACCAAGATGCTCGCGCACAACGCTGACCCGGCGGTGCGGGCGACCTGGCTGCACGACATGTTCCTGCCGCAGGACGCTTTCGACTGGGCGCTGAACGCCGTCATGGTCCGCAGCGGCGGCAAGACCATCCTCATCGACGCCGGACTGGGCTCGGACCCGAACCTGAACTTGCCGCGCGCCGGACAGTTGATCAGGCGACTGGCGGCCGCCGGCATCGATCTTTCGGCGGTGACCGATCTGGTGTTGACCCATCTGCACATGGACCACATTGGCGGCCTGCTGGTCGACGGCGTGAAGGAGCAGCTGCGCAAGGACCTGCGTATCCATGTCGCGGCCGCCGAGGTCAAATTCTGGGAAAAGCCTGATTTCTCCCGCACTGCCATGCCGGAAGGGTTTCCGGACGCGCTTCGATCGACCGCCAAGCAGTTCCTGAAGGAGTACGGCCCTCAGCTGCGGCTGTTCGATGACGAGCACGAGATTGCGCCCGGCGTCATCGCCCGTCGCACCGGCGGTCACACCCCCGGACACAGCGTGGTTCGCATGGCGTCCGGCGATGACGCGCTGACATTCGCCGGCGATGCCGTGTTTGCCGTCGGGTTCGAGCAACCCGACTGGTTTAACGGTTTCGAACACGACCCCGAGGAGGCCGCGCGCGTTCGCGTTCATCTGTTGCGACAGCTTGCCGAGACCGGCGAAATGCTGGTGGCGACGCACCTGCCGTTCCCGTCCGTGGGCCGGGTGGCAGCCGACGGCGAGGCCTTCCGTTGGGTGCCGGTGTTCTGGGACTACTGACCGCTTGCCGGGTTAGGGCTGAAGCAGGGCGCGGACTCGATAAGTCCGCGCCCTTGAAAATAGGATCAAACATCGACCCTCGCGGTTGCCCTGCTGAGACGGCTGGAACCCGATCAGCGGGCGCCAGCCGGCATTGCGTCACGTGCAGCGCAGGCGGCTCCTCGTCTGCGCTCTTGCGCGCGCGAGATCGAGCGAGGAGATATGGCGATCGCGGCATTCAGGATGATCACTCTCGTAGCGGTTGCTGCCATGATCGGCCCGTCCGTGCAGGCCCGCGACGACGGTCGCTACGCGAACTCTCCCCTCAAGGGCTGGTTCGAGAGCCTGCACAGCAAGGGCGGCGGTCCCTGCTGTGCCGACGCCGACGGCACCGCCCTGGACGACGTCGACTGGGACACGAGCAACGGACATTATCGTGTCAGGCTCCTGGGCGACTGGATCGAGGTGCCGGACGACACCGTGATCACCGAGCCAAACCGCGCCGGCCGCACCATGGTCTGGCCGTATTACGTCAACGGCCGCGCCAAGATCCGCTGCTTCATGCCCGGCAGCATGATTTGAGATTTTGAATTCTAATGTCCCGGGCGCGGCGCAGCATGCAACGATGCGCCTTGAACCGGACGCGCGGGCTCACTTGATTTGCTTGGCCGCGTGGATCTCGACGAACTCGGCGTCGGGATGGGCGACGATGGTGGCGAACATGATGCCACTGATGATGAGCGACCAGGCGGTGTCCCAATAAATCCAAAACACGTGCCAGCCTCCGTTTCGATCTGCTCCGCCCGCGGGATCAGGGTAACGGCAAGGCGAGGCTGCCGTTCCCAGTCCGCGAGCGGCGCGGGCGAGGTGCTATTTTGGTTTGGTCGGCGCGGCGTTGGTATCGGTTTGGCCGGTGTGGCGCTTTGCCACGACGTCCTCATCGCGCTCGGCCTGACGCGGGCGCGGCGGCGACTTGGGCTGGCCCGCCTGACCGCCATGCTTGCCGCCCATGTCGGGCTTACCTTCGAGATCGTTTTCACGGGGCATGCCGGTTCAATGCGCTCGCGCGGCATTGGTTCGGTTCGCCTGTGAACGAGTTCATAGGATAGCCGCGATTTGCAGCGCACGATCGCCAGGCCCACCCCCGGGAGCATTCTCATTCATATGACTGACGGATTCGGCCCGATGCGGAAACGACTTGTCGCCTGGACGATCCTGACCTGCGCGCTGCTCGCGGTCACCGTGTGGACCGTGCTCGGGCCGCCCCACACCCCGCCCGGGCCCCATCTGCCCTCCCGCACAGCGGCGATACGGTAAGCCTCCCACCGATACCATTTCGGCATCAATCGATCCCAATTGGAATTTGGTGCGGCGGGGCGGCTGCCGCTATCCTCCCGGCAAAACGACAAATGCCGCACCGGCATCCAGGAGGGACCCCATGCTGAGACCGACCCGACGCATCAGATCCGGCGTACCCCGCGCCGCGATCGCCACCACGCTTGCTTTCCTCACTCTCATTTCTGGAGTCCGCGCCGGCATGGCCGAGACCTTCGCCTATGTCGGCAATGCCGACAGTAACGACATCAGCGTGTTCAAAATGGCCGAGAGCGGCGAGATGACGCCCGTGCAGAAGGCCGCCTTCACCGGCGTCGAAAAGCCCGGCTCCTCGACGCCGCTCGCGATCACGCCCGATCATCGCGTGCTGATCGCCGGTGTCCGCTCGCAGCCGTTCGTTGCGGTGAGCTTTGCGATCGATCCCAAGACGGGCCAGCTCAGCCATATCGGCAACGGCCCGCTCGCCGACAGCATGGCCAATATCGCCATCGACCGCGGCGGCAAATTCCTGTTCAGCGCCTCCTATGGCGGCAACAAGGTCGCACTGAATCCGCTGCTCGCCAACCGCGTCGCGGGCGAGCCGAAGCAGGTGATCCCGACCGGACTGAACGCGCACGCCTTCCTGCCCTCGCCCGACAACCGCTTCGCGTTCGCGACCAATCTCGGCTCCGACCAGATTCTTGCCTTCGCGTTCGACGCCACGACCGGCACGCTCACGCCGAGCGATCCGCCGGCTCACAAGGTGCCAGAGAAATCGGGGCCGCGGCATTTCGTGTTCCACCCCAACGGCAAGTTCGTCTATCTCCTCCACGAGCTGAACGGCGACGTCGCGGCGTTCGCCTATGAGGCCAAGGGCGGCGCATGGGACGAGATCCAGCGCACCAGCGCGCTGCCGGAAGGATTTACCGGAAAGCCCTGGGCCGCCGACATCCACATTACCCCCGACGGCCGTTTCCTGTACGCCTCCGAGCGTACCACCAGCACGCTCACCGCCTACAAGGTCGATGCAACCACCGGCAAGCTGACCACCATCGGCAGCGTGCCGACCGAGAAGCAGCCGCGCGGCTTTCACATCGATCCCAGCGGGCGCTACCTCGCCGCAGTCGGCGAGCTCTCCGACAGCATGACGGTCTATGCCATCGACCAGAGCAGCGGCGCGCTCGCCAAGCTGAAGTCCTATGCCACCGGCAAGAAGCCGAACTGGGTGGAGTTCTTGAGCCTGCCGTGAGATTGCTCCGCTGCGGGATGAGTTCGGCCTGCATGGTGCGAGACGCCCGCTTTGGCGGGCTCCTCACCATGAGGGTCTGACATCCCGCCGCGAAGCATGACCTCATCCTGAGGGCCCGCCGCAGGCGGGCGTCTCGAAGGATGGCCGCAGGGACAGTGGAAGACAGCGAACCTTGGCGCCGGTCCCGAAGACTAAATCAACGGGCGGCATCGCGCCGCCCGTGCTGCTGCGGCATTCTCATTCGGCCGGCCCTGATGTGCCCTTGGCTCGCAGCGATCGCTTCTGCTAACGATAAGGCCGTCAAGGCCCCAACCGGAATGACCCATGCGTTCATTGCCTGCGCGTTCTGTTTCCAGACATCTCGTTGCGCTCACCGGACTGCTGTTGCTGTCGGCCCAGCCCGCTGCCGCCGCCGATGACGACGCGCCCAAGGGGCCGGCGGTCACGGTGCTGAAGGTCGCAAAATCCTGTTTCTCCGACATCGTCGAGGGCACCGGCACCATCCTCGCGCGCGAGGCAAGCTCGGTGCGGCCGGAGCGGCCCGGCCTGAAGGTGACGGAGGTGCTGGCGGAAGCCGGCGACACCATCACCGCAGGCCAGGTGCTGGCGCGGCTGGCGCTGCCCGAGGGCGGCACACTTCAGATCACCGCCCCCGTGGCAGGCGTGATCGCGACGTCGACCGCGCAGATCGGCAACCTCGCCTCCGCCAAGGGCGAGGCGCTGTTCACGATCGTGGCGCGCAGCGAGTACGATCTCGTCGCCCTCGTCGCGACCAGCGATATGCGCAAGCTCGCGGTCAACCAGGTGGCGACCGTGCGCATCGCCGGCGCGGGCGATATCGACGGCAAGGTGCGCCGCATCGGCCCGACGGTCGAGCCGAACATCCAGCAAGGCATGGTCTATATCGGCATTTCCTCGCAGAAGCGGCTGTTGCTGAATGCGAGCGGCCGCGCGCTGATCAAGTCGGGCCAGAGCTGCAACGTCGCGGTGCCGCTGACATCGGTGCAGTATTCCTCCGCCGGCACCGTCGTGCAGGTGATCCGCCGCAACCGCGTCGAGACCAAGCGCGTCGAGGTCGGACTGATGTCGGGCGGCAATATCGAGATCCGCGACGGCCTCAACGAAGGCGATATCGTCGTGGCCCGCGCCGGCGCGCTGCTGCGCGAAGGCGATCCGGTGCGCACGGTGATGGCTGCGGAAGCGGCGAAGTAATCGCCACAATCGTCATTGCGAGAAGCAAAGCGACGAAGCAATCCAGAATCTTTCCGCGGGAAGATTCTGGATTGCTTCGCTCCGCTCGCAATGACGATGGAGAGGCAGATGTGCGTTAAACACGCACATCGTAGGGTGTGCAAAGCGAAGCGTGCCCACGTCTTCTATAGAGCGCGTCTTCTATCGAAATGTTGGAGAGATGGTGGGCACGGCGCGTTGCGCCTTTGCCCACCCTACAAGACCTAAGAAAAACTAGCCGCCGGCTTCGCCGAAATGGACGTCCTCAAGCAGCGAGGAGGAGACGGACGGGACCTGGTCGCCTTCGCTGGCGC
Source organism: Bradyrhizobium sp. MI1.3 (assembly GCF_055811695.1). Lineage (NCBI taxonomy): Bacteria > Pseudomonadati > Pseudomonadota > Alphaproteobacteria > Hyphomicrobiales > Nitrobacteraceae > Bradyrhizobium > Bradyrhizobium sp. MI1.3. Next base: position 108,453 of record NZ_JBVVPQ010000020.1, read on the forward strand.
GGGAGATGGCGAGGCGGGTCTTGTTGAAGACGCTCTCGGCGCTGCCCTGGGCATTGAGGTTGTTGAGGAACTCGCTGACAAGCACGCTGTGCTCGCCCTTGCCGTCGTCGACGACCTTGCCGGGCGAAGCCGAGGAGAGGATCAGCGCATTGTCCGTCGCGCTGATCGGCGCGAGGCCGTGGCTGTAGGAGCGGAAGCGGCGCTCATAGGGATTGCGGCGGGAGGCGTCGACCACGACGAGCTTGGCCTTGGCGCCCTGCTCCTTCATCATGTCGAGCACGCCTTCGATGGAGACGCCCTGACGACGGACATCGTTTTCCTTCCAGATCACGGCATCGACCGGCAGCATGTAGCTCTCGCGGCCGGCCTGCACGCCGTAGCCGCCGAAGAACAGCATGACGACGGTGTCGCGCTTGATCCGGGACTTCAGGCGATTGACGGCGCGGACCATGTCGTCCTTGGTCGCGTCTTCCACCATGTCGACGTCAAACCCGTTCTTGCGCAGCGACGAAGACAGCGCGCGGGCGTCGTTGATCGACTGCGTCAGCGGCGCATTGGCGTCGGGGTAGTGCCCATTGCCGATGACGAGGGCGAGACGCGAGGCCTGGCCGATCGAGCCGGTGACCTGGTCGGTCGAGACGGCCTTGGCGGCATCGAGCGCCCGCATGTTCAGGGCAGCATGGGCGCCGATCACGAGCGAGACCGTGCCGATGAGGGCTGCGGCCAGCGCGATCGTGCGTCGGGAAATGTCGAGCTGCGTTACATTCATCTCGCGTCATTCCTGTCACTGCCAAAGACCAGCCAAGCACGCGCACACTGTTTGAGTAGCGCGATAGCGTCTTTGGGTTTGAGGGATTGGCCGGGGTGTGCCCCCGAATTGCGCGCAATTTGCGGCGCCGCACCAAACAAAGCCTTAACCGGATATCGCCTCCCCCGCAATAGATCGCCGAAAATTTGAGCTAAGTCACTGGAAGTACGCGCTAATTTGCACCGCCAAAAGTGTGATTTTTTTGCGTCCCCGTAGCCTTCCGGAGCCTGATTAGGCAGGCTTCGTGCCGGCTTTTTCTGTGACTGTCATCACATTTGTATTTCCTGCGAATCCGGGTAGCTTTTTCAACGACTTGCAGGGGGTGGCACGCGGCTGGGAGCGTGCCGGCCGGCGCCCTCGGCCAAATTCCCGCGACCAGGTATTTCATGAGCTTTCAATATTTTGCCGGCGCCACCTGCCGGGCGCTGACGGCGCGGAAGGACGGCCCCTCGCTTTACGACGTCTGCGATCCCGTATTGTCCGTTGCGGCCAGCGGCGATCCGCATCTGGCCAAGTTCTACAAGACCGCCCTCGGCAATCCCGCATTGCGGGTGCTGCTCCGCCGGGCCGGTCTGCCCGAACTGCGCGATGAAGGCAAACTGGCCCGGCTGCGCCACGCGCTGGTGCGCGCCCGCGACGAGGCCGAGCCCGATTGGGCGGCGGTCGGCCAGCCCGTTGCCGACCTCGTCGACAGCATCGCGCTGGATCATCCCAAGCCGCCGCCGGCCATGTTCACCGGCGCCATGCCGCAACAATCGCAGATCGACGGCGTGATCCGCGACTGCGCGCAGCATCTGCTGGGCTCGTACCGCAAGAATGGCTTTCTGCCGACCTACGCTGCGTTCAACCTGATCGGCGACCCCGATTTCCGCGGCCGCGAGCTGACCATCGCGCTCTCGGGTCTCAACGCGCGCGGCTACAAGAACTCCTCGCTGCTGTTCAACCTCGCCCGTGTCTTCATCGCGCGATCGCCGGCGCGCGCTGTCGTCAATCCGCCCTGGCGAGGGGTTGCCGAACCGATGTGGGAGCCGGTGCAGATCCGCCACCGCTCGGCCTATTACGACGCGTTCTTCATCGAGGCGCTGCTCGGCTATGTCGAGAGCGGTCTCGCCTCGCCTACCGAGATGACGGCGGCGAAGCGCGCGGTTGCCGACATGGTCGATTTCTGCGTCAACATCAGCCGCGAAGAGGTCGAGGGCATCGACGGGGCGCGGTTCAACGTCATCACCGCGCTCGCGCCGGCGCCGCATCCGCGCTTCTCACGCTATTTCGCCCAGATCAAGCAGGACCTCGGTTTCGGCGTCTACGTGCCGGATTGCGACACCACGGCGTGCTCGATCTCCGCGGCGACGCAGGCCGGCTGCACCGATCCGATCCTCGACCAGCCGCTGCTGGATTTCTATGCAGGCTATCAGGTGCGCGCCGGCGTCAACGAGCCGCGCGTGACCGTGCCGATCAACGACAATATCGACTATGAGGGCGGGGTTGCGACCTGGATCGACAATCTCAAGGGCGAGCGGCCCTATGGCAACGATCTCGATCCGACGCTCAATCTCGACATTCTCGAGGTCAGCTTTCGCAACCTCGCGCGCTGGAAAGTATTGGAGACGCCGGCGCGGCTCGCCACCGTGCATCGCATCATCGGCTTCCAGAAGCGGCTGGCGGCGAGCGGCGCCTTCGCCAATCCGCGCTCGCACATCTATTATCTGCCGGAGCTCTACAGCGCCTATTTCGGCCGCTGTTATGCCGCCTTCCTGGCGCTGCCGCTGGCGGCGCAGGCGATCATCGATCCCGACGGCGATTTCGATTTCATCCGCCACCGCGTGCTGTCTTACGTCAAGGGCGAGCTGATGGCCGCCGAGATGAACGTGTTCGACGCAGCGCTCGCGCTGATCGCGCTCGGCCATCTCGGTGCGGACCCGCGCGCCTTTGCGCCGGCGCTGAACGTGATCGTCGCGAGCCTCGGCGAAGGCGGCCGCCGCGGCCCGTTCCGTGCCTATGAATGGAACAAGATGAAGACGCCGACGCGGATTTTGGTCGGCGGTCCGGAGGTGACGTCGGCGTTCGTGCTGATGGCGCTGGCGGTGGCCAAGCGGGCGATGACGCGGGGATAGGTTTCGTAGGGTGGATTAGCGAAGCGTAACCCACCACTTCTGCCGCCGTGGAGACGAAAGAGGTGGGGTTACGCCTTCGGCTAACCCACCCTACAAAACTTCGCTCGATGACGGGAAGTTGAAAGCCCAAGTGCCAGGCATATGCTGGCCGGGCGGACAAAAGCCGACCACAATTGCGAGGTCTATCGCAATTTTCATCACACGCGGACCGGCATGTTGCGAAAATTCCTGATTGCGCTGTCATTGCTCGCCTTGTCCTTGCCCGGCCTGGCGTCGCAGGCTGAGGCCGCCGACATCACCGGCACCGCAAAGGTCCGCGCCGGCGACGCGGTGGCGATCGGCAACACGCGGATCAGGCTCGGCGGCATCGACGCGCCCGCGGTCGACCAGCTCTGCCTCAACAACAAGGGCGAGCGCTGGACCTGCGGCATCGCGGCCCGCGACGAGCTCGCCAAATATGTCGACGGCAAGAACTGGGTCTGCCATGCGAGGTCGATCGACCGGCGCGGCCGCACCGTGGCGCGTTGCGATGTCGGCGGCGAGGATATCCAGAAATGGCTGGTGCGCGCAGGCTGGGCGCTGGCCTACACCCGCATGTCGCACGACTATGAGGCGGACGAGAAGGCCGCGCGGGAGGCCAAGGCCGGGATGTGGCAGGGCGCCTTCATCGCGCCCTGGGACTGGCGCGTGCGCAACAAGAAGACCACCATCCTCGGCGCCACCAAGCCGCCCGACGGCGCGCATGCGATCCTGCTCGCTTCGGCCTCGGGGCCCGTCGCGCCCTCGCCGGACTGCACCATCAAGGGCAACGTCAACACCGCCGGCGAGTGCATCTATCACCGGCCGACCAGCCGCTGGTATGCGCAGATCAAGATGAAGATCAGCAAGGGCACGCGCTGGTTCTGCTCGGTGGAGGAAGCCGAAGATGCGGGCTGCCGCGAGACTAAGAGATAACCCACGTCAGACCTGCGTTTTCCGGCCTTTTCTTGCACCGCAGCGCCGCGTAAAAGTGTGAATCAGCGACCCACCATCCTGTTCTCAGGCAACAAGGACCAACAGCAATGACCGTTCGCGCGGGCCGGGAATTTCTGGCCATCCCCGGGCCCACCAATATGCCCGACGAGGTGCTGCGGGCGATGCATCGTCCGGCGATCGACATCTACTCCAAGCAGATGACCGATCTGACCGAGAGCCTGCTCAGCGACATCTCGAAACTGTTTGCCACCAAGGGCAAGTCCTACATCTACATCGCCAACGGTCACGGCGCCTGGGAAGCAGCATTGAGCAACGTGCTGTCGCGCGGCGACAAGGTGCTGGTGCTCGAAAGCGGGCGGTTCGCGATCGGCTGGGGCCATGCCGCGGCGCTGATGGGTGCCGAGGTGGAGGTGCTCAAGGGTGACTGGCGCCGCGCGGTGCGGCCGCACGAAGTCGAGGAGCGCCTGCGCCGCGACAAGGAGCACACCATCAAGGCCGTCGTCGTCGTCCAGGTCGACACCGCCTCAGGCGTGCAGAACGACATCGAGGCGATCGGCAAGGCGATCAAGGCGAGCGGTCATCCGGCGCTGTACATGGTCGACACTGTCGCCTCACTCGGCTGCATGCCGTTCGAGATGGACAAATGGGGCATCGACGTTGCGATGTCGGGCTCGCAGAAGGGCCTGATGACGCCGCCCGGCCTCGGCTTCGTCACGGCCAATGCGCGTGCGCTCGAGGTCCACAAGAAGGCCAATATGGCGACACCCTATTGGAGCTGGAGCGAGCGCGAAGGCAGCGAGCATTATCGCAAATATGCCGGCACCGCGCCGGTTCATCTGCTGTTCGCGCTGCGCCAGGCGATCGACCTCTTGCACGAGGAAGGGCTGGAGAACGCCTTCCGCCGCCACAGCCTGCTCGGCGAAGCCGCGCGCCGCGCGGTCGGCGCATGGTCGGAAGGCCAGGTGCTCGGCTTCAACATCGCGGAAGCCAGCGAACGCTCCAACACCGTGACCACAGTGACCATGAGCAACGGCCATGATCCCGCAATCCTGCAACGCTATTGCAAGGAGAAGTGCGGCGTCGTGCTCGGCACCGGCATCGGCGATCTCTCGGGACAAGCCTTCCGCATCGCCCATATGGGCCACGTCAACGCCCCGATGCTGCTCGGCACGTTGGGGGTGATCGAGGTCGGGCTGAACGCGCTGAAGATCCCGCACGGCAAGGGCGGGCTCGAAGCGGCGGTTGCGTATCTCGGCGAAGAGGTGGCGGCGTAAGCGTCTTTTTTCCTTCTCCCCTTGGGGGAGCAATCTTGTAGCCCGGGTGAGCGGAGCGACACCCGGGATTCTTGCGTGAGTCCCCGCATGTCGCTTCGCTCATGCGGGCTACGGCAGCGGCGGGATCCGATACGCCTCGACCTGCGCCTTCAGTTCCTCCAGCGAGGCAAGCGGCGCCTTCGGATCCACCCGATATTCCCCACGCGCCAGCCACGACAGCACCTTCGCATCGACGATCGGCGAATGGTGGATGACGTCGCCGTAATTGTCGAGGTTATGCGTCACGTCCTTGATCGCCCGGAAATCGTACAGGCGCACATTGGGAAGCTGCGTCAGGCGCTGCGCAATGACGGCGGTGAGGTCGGTGACGATCTTCAGCGTCGCAGGCGAAGCGTCGCGCATCGCGACGAATTGCAGGATCGAATAGGGCGGGAAGTAGATGTCGAAGGTCACGTCCGGATGGCGCGCGATCAGGCCGACGGCGTCGCGTTCGAAATGCGTTATCATGGCATCGTAACGATAGCCTTCACCGAGAAAGCGGCTGCGTACGGGATCGGTGATATAGGCGAAGGCCGCGAGCGTCCTTTTCGCATTATAGGCGCGCGCGACGTCGATATCGCGCGGCAGCGCATAGATGTCGTCGACGTCGGCCAACGCAAACTTGACGGGCAGATAAGGCGCGGCCCGGGTCAGCGGCTGCCGCAGCGGCGGAACCGACCGCAGCAACGCAAACAGGGATTCCTTCGCCATCGCCGCGCTGAACAGGTAGGACGCGATGCCCTTTGCCGTCCCGCGATAGAGATCGGCAGAGAGATAAGGATCGGTCTCGATGTCGGCCGCATCGACAAAGATGAAATCGTCCATCGCCCAGATCACGCGTTTTGCGCCGCGGTCGATGGCCTGCTCGAGCACAAAACCCTGCTGGCGCGAATTGGAGCCGGTCATCGCCAGCTTGAGCGAGTGCACGCCAAGCGCATGATCGATGTCGCTCTGGCGGAAATGGATCGCGAGCGAGGTGCCCATGAAGGCGGCGTCGAACAACTGGCTGCGGATCAGCCCGGCATTCTGCACGCGCGTGTCATCGGAATAGAACGGCGCGACGAGGCGCGAGGGGCGAAACAGCTGCAAGGGATCGATGACATAGGTGAGCGCAGCCGCGCCCAGCACGCACGCGATGCTCGCGAGGAGAAGACGCCCTGGATGTGTGAACGCGCCTTGCATCAGAACCGGAAATAGATGAATTCACTGTGGCTCTGGATACCCAAAACCCCGAACGCAAGCACCAGCGACGCACCATAGAGGACCAGCGGCTGCATCCGTCCGGCTATCAGGCCGCCACCGACCCTGCGATTGGCGTGGTCGTACCCCATGATTCCTTGCGTGTTCGGCGCCAGCCACACCAGCGCGGCATAAATTGCGACCATCACCGACGCCGCAATCTCCTCGCGGCCGAACACGATATTCGCCGGATCGGCCATCGCATTCAGAATCCGCATGGCCCAATCGACCCGCTCGGCCCGGAAGAAGACCCAGGCGACAACGACGGCGAGAAAGGTCAGCACGGCCCCGGCGACGCGAGCTGGGCGCGCGAGCAATTTCGGAACATTCGGCACCCGCGCGTTGAAGGCGTGATTGATACAGAGATAGGCGCCGTGCAGCGCGCCCCAAATGACAAACGTCCAGGCCGCGCCATGCCAGAGCCCGCCGAGCAGCATCGTGAGCATCAAATTGACGTAGCGCAGCACGCGGCCGCGACGGTTGCCCCCGAGCGGAATGTAGAGATAGTCGCGCAGGAAGTGCGACAGCGTCATGTGCCAGCGTCGCCAGAACTCGACGATGCTGGTGGCCTTGTAGGGCGAGTTGAAATTGACCGGCAGGAAGATGCCGAACATCAGCGATATCCCGATCGCCATGTCCGAATAGCCCGAGAAGTCGAAATAGAGCTGGAAGGTGTAGGCGAGCGAGCCAAGCCAGGCCTGATCAAAACTCGGCGCGCGCGCATCGAAGGCGAGCGCGACCAGCGGCTGGATTCCGTCGGCGAGGCACGTCTTCTTGAACAGGCCGATCGCGAAGATGATGAGGCCGCACAGGATCAGATGCCCATGCGGATGCTTGGTTTCCTCCCGCTCGAATTGCGGAATCATGTCCTTGTGGTGAAGGATTGGCCCCGCGATCAGATGCGGAAAGTATGTCACGAAGAGCGCGTAGTGCGGCAGCGCGTAGGCCGCCACCTGCCCGCGCCAGGCATCGACCAGGAACGCGATCTGGGTGAAGGTGTAGAAGGAGATGCCGACCGGCAGCAGGATGTGGACCGCAAAATGCGTGCCGGCCAGTGCATTGACGTTTTCGGCGACGAAGCCGGCATATTTGAAGATGCCAAGCACGAGGAGATCGCCGGCGACGCCGAGGGCAAGGGCGGCCTTTCGCTGCGACCGAGCAAGCTTCGCTACGATGAGGAGATGGCCTATGCCATAGTTGAAGGCGATCGATATCAGCAACAGGGCTACGAACTGCCAATTGCCGATGGCATAAAAAGTGAGCGAGGCCGCCGCCAACCAGATCACCGGGGCCAGATTGCTGCGCCGCCCGAGCCGGAAATAGCCTGCCAGCGCGGCCGGCAGGAACAGCAGGATGAACGGGTAGGAATTGAACAGCATCAGGCTGGACCGGCGGCGGGGATTAGGAAGCCTAAAGCATAGAAGGGACCGATCAACAACCCGGCGACTTGACGCTATTCTGGCGCAGTCCTTGGCGCAGTGGCGCTGGCAATTCGTGGAATCGGGACGATATAAGGCAGGACGCATCTTCTCCCTCTCCCCGCCTGCGGGGAGAGGGTTGGGGTGAGGGGGAGTCTCCACGAGGACGGTGACAGCGAGACTCGCGGAGAGCCCCCCTCACTCGGATTGCATCTTCGATGCAATCCGACCTCTCCCCGCAAGCGGGGCGCGGTGAAGAAGAAGCCGCGCGCGAACGTGACATGATGAGGATCGAGTGACACAAGC
>NZ_JBVVPQ010000021.1:0-284 GCF_055811695.1 Bradyrhizobium sp. MI1.3
GTGGGTCCGCTAATGGCTTCATTTGCACCCGCCCCCGCCCCCCCCCCACACCCCCCTTCCGGCCCCCGTTTAACCGGGCCGACCCAGTACGCCGCGGCTTCTCGGTTCAAATCACATCAGTCTCTGGAATACTGGATCGCCCGATTAAATCGGGCGATGACAGCGAGTATGTGGCGCGCAGCTCCATCTCCATCGTGGGGGGGGGGGGGGGGGCGGCGCGCGCGGGGTTATTATATGAAAAGTTGAAAAGAGGACCACCCCCCCCGCGAGATTATGGGGGGTTT
>NZ_JBVVPQ010000021.1:294-68105 GCF_055811695.1 Bradyrhizobium sp. MI1.3
TACTCCTACACCACTCCCCCCCCACTCTCCCCCGCGCCCCCCCCCCCCCCCCCCCGCCCCCCCCCCCACCCCCCCCCCCCCCCCCCCCCCCCCCCCCCCCCCCACGAATTCTCAATTCGAACTATCGATCAAGCTCTCCAGCAGCCGCTTCAATTCGCTCGTCGATTTGTCGCCGTAGCTCTCCAGGATGTGCTCTTCCTGGTCGACCGCGAGCGAGTTGAGCTTCTTGCTCAGCACCTTGCCGCGATCGGAGATGAACATCAGGACCTTGCGGCGATCGTTCGGGTCCTGCACGCGGTAGACCAGCGTGTCCGAGACCATGCGATCGATCATCTTGGTCAGCGTCGGATGGTTGAGCAGCACGGCATCCGCGAGTTCGCCCATCGAATGGCCGTTGCCATCCGACAGCACTTTCAGGATGCGCCACTGCTCGACGGGCACGCCTTCCTTGCTCAACCGCAGTTCGAGCTGCCGGTTGATCTCCCGGTTGGCTTGCGCGAGCAGGTAGGCGAGGTGTTCGGTGATCGGGGTGTTTGGTTTTGCCACGGCTAAGACTTTGTCTTGACCCAAATGAGTGAATGTCTTGCAATCGATGCTGCATCTATATGCACTTCAATTCTTGAATATTCAATATTTTCAAAATAGGATATTGCCCAACAATAGGGCGGGTGCCGCGGCCGCCTGCTGAATGAGCTTTCAAGTCTGGTATCAGACAGGAGTTGGCGTGCGCGCGACGGTAAACTTCCCGGCTCACGGCGGTCCGGCGTTACCGCCGTCCTTGCTGTTCAGGAATCTGTCGCCCGCGGCAGCGGATTTCGACCTGTCGCCGGTTGACGCGCATTTCATGAAGCGCCGCGGCGCACACAACAAGCTCCGCGTCGGCGGCTTCATCTGCTGCACCGGCTCGCCCGGCGTTTGGGGTCCGTGCGCGACAAGCAGTGCGCAGCTCGCCGTCGCCGAGATCAACAAGCGCGGCGGCATTCTCGGGCGCGAAATCGAGCTTTCGATCTACGACGCCGGCGGCCCGCTCGACGAGATTCTGAGCCGCGCCGAGCAGGCGATCGCGTCCGATGAGATCGATCTCATCGTCGGCTTACATACCAGCGCGGTGCGTGTGGCGCTGCGCAAGGTCACCACCCGCCACCGCATCCCCTACATCTACACACCCGTTTACGAAGGCGGCGAGCAGACGCCGGGTGTCATGGCGATCGGCGAGACGCCGCGCTGGCAGAGCCGTCCGTCGATCCACTGGCTTGCCGACGTCAAAAAGGCGGCGCGCTGGTACCTGATCGGCAGCGACTATGTCTGGCCCTGGCAGTCGCACCGCGCAGTGAAGCGCTACATCAAGGAGGCCGGCGGCCATGTCGTCGGCGAAGAGTTCGTTCCCCTCGGCGAAGACAACCACGAGCCGCATCTGGAGCGCATCCGTGCCGCGAGGCCGGATGTCGTCCTGATCTCGTTGATCGGCACCGACAGCATCACGTTCAATCGCGCGTTCGGCGAATGCGGTCTCGGCGCCACGACGCTGCGGCTGGCCGGGGCGATGGACGAGACCGTGCTGCTCGGAATCGGCGCCGACAACAGCGAGAATCTGTTCTGCGCCTCCGGCTATTTCCCCGGCATCGGATCGCGGGTCAATGACGACTTCCAGAGCCGCTATCGCGCGATGTTCGGACCGAACGGCCCCCCGATCGGGTCGCTCGGTCAATCCAGCTATGAGGGACTGCGCTTCCTTGAGGCCGTAGCAAACAAGGCGGGCACGTTGGCGATGGCGCCCATGCTCGCGGCCGGCCGCAACATCGTCTATGGCGGCGCGCGCGGCCCCGTCACCGTCAGGAACGGTCATACCCGGATGCAAATGTATCTCGCCGGGGCGGATGGCCTCGATTTCAAGCTGATCAAACCGATCTGATGCCGGCGCGGCCATCCGCAAACGCCCGAATTCAAAATAATACTTGAAAAGGAAAATATTTCCGTCTGTAATATCGAGGTGGAGCCGATGGGCCCGCGCCGTGCACGCGCGCCCATGAGGCTCCAATGCCAGGGATTCCAATTCCAGGGATCAAGAAGCCTTGAGGAGAGCGCCGTGACAGTTGTCCTTCCCACGCCAGCCCAATTGCGCAGTGTCGCCGACCAGTGCGGCCTTTCGCTGACCGACGACGATGTCGCCTCGTTCCGCGGCCTGATGCAGGGCTCGATCGAGGCCTACAATCTCGTCGGCGCCATGCCGGACGAGGTGCCGGAGGTCAAATATCCGCGCACCCCGGGCTATCGGCCCTCGCCGGAAGAAAACCCGCGCAACGCCTGGTATCGCAAGTCGACGGTGAAGGGTGCGGCGAGCGGCAAGCTCAAGGGCAAGACGGTTGCTCTCAAGGACAACATCATGCTCGCCGGCGTTCCCATGATGAACGGCTCGGCGACGCTCGAAGGCTACGTCCCGGATTTCGACGCCACCATCGTCACCCGCATGCTCGATGCCGGCGCCGAGATTGCCGGAAAAGTCCATTGCGAATCCTTCTGCATGTCCGGCGGCAGCCACACCAATGCGGTCGGCGCCGTCCACAATCCGCACAAGATGGGCTATTCGGCCGGCGGCTCATCGTCAGGCTCAGGCGTCGTCGTCGCGCTCGGCGAGGTCGACATGGCGATCGGCGGCGACCAGGGTGGTTCGATCCGCATGCCGTCCTCCTTCTGCGGCACTTATGGCATGAAGCCGACCTGGGGCCTCGTGCCCTACACCGGCATCATGCCGATCGAGGTGTTCGTCGATCACACCGGCCCGATGACGGCGACCGTCGCCGACAACGCCCTGCTGCTCGAAGTGCTGGCCGGCGACGACGGCTACGATCCCCGCATCAAGGCGCCCAAAGTCGAGGAGTACACCAAGGCGCTCGGCCAGGGCGTCAAGGGCATGAAGATCGGGATCCTCAAGGAAGGCTTTGAGCAGGCGAATGCCGAAGCCGCCGTGAACGAGAGCGTGCGGGAGGCCGCAAAGCGTTTTAGGGATCTCGGCGCCACGGTCGAGACCGTTTCGATTCCGATGCATCTCATGGGCCCCGCGATCTGGACGCCGATCGGCACCGAGGGCATGACCCAGACCATGATGTATGGCGACGGCTATGGTCTGTCCCGCTCCGACCTCTATTCGACCACGTTGATGGACTTCCATCGCGGCTGGCGCCGGCAGGCGGATTCCCTGTCCGAGACCACAAAGCTGTTCCTGCTGCTCGGCACCTACATCAACAACACTTTCGGTCCGCGCTATTACGGCAAGGCGCTCAACATCTCCCGACGCCTGACCGCGGCCTACGACAAGGCCTTCAAAGACTACGATTTGCTGCTGCTGCCGACCACGCCCATGAAGGCGACGAAGCTGCCGGAAGCCACGGCCAGCCGCGAGGACTATGTCGCGCGTGCGCTGGAGATGATCTCCAACACCGCGCCGTTCGACATCACTCATCATCCGGCGATGTCGCTGCCCTGCGGCATGGTCGACGGCCTTCCCGTCGGCCTCATGCTGGTCGGCCGCATGTTCGAGGAATCCACCATCTACCGTGCCGCCCACGCCTTCGAGCAGATCGGCGACTGGAAGAAGATGTGAGCGAGGCATTGATGCGGGCCAACGGAACAGGGAAGCGTTTTCGGACGCGTCAAGACAACAAGCCGGAGCCCCGTTCCGATCCCGTCGGAACGGGAAAGGCTCTGGCGCATGGCTAACGCATTCGTCGCGGCTTTCGAGATCCTGAGCTTTGGCGCGATCATCGTCCTGATCGTGCTGGGGCTCGGGATCATCGCCAGCATGATGGGCATCTTCAACTTCGCGCAGGGCGAGTTCGTCCTGCTCGGGGCCTACATCACTTATCTCGCCTACGCCAAGGGCCTGCCGATCTGGGCCGGCATGGTCGCCGCGCCCTTCGTCGTCGGCGCGCTCGGCTTCGTGCTGGAGGCGCTGATCATCCGACGCTTCTACGCAGCGCCCATCGTCGCCATGCTCGGCACCTATGCGCTCGGCCTGATCATCCGCGAATCCGTGCGCGGCCTGATCGGCGGCTTCTATCTCACCGTGCCGGAGCCGATCGGCGGCTCGATCGATGTCGGCGCCATGCACATCTCGGCCTGGCGCTTCACCATCATCGTCATCACAGCGCTGGTGATGGGCGGCTGCTATCTGTTGCTGGCGCGCACCAGCTTCGGCCTGCGCGTGCGCGCCACGCTGGAAAATCCCTCGCTGGCACGCGCCTCCGGAATCTCCACGCCGCTGATCTACGGCGCCACCTTCGCCTTCGGCGCGGCACTTGCCGGCCTTGCCGGCGCTCTGATCGTGCCGGTGTTCAGCCTGTTCGCCGATCTCGGCCTGCGCTTCCTGATCCAGGGCTTCGTCGCGGTGATGGTCGGCGGCGTCGGCTCCTTCATCGGGCCGGTCGCAGGCGCCGGCGTCATCGGCACGCTCAGTGCCGCGCTGCCCTGGGTGATGGCGCCGGTCGTCGCCGATGTCCTCGTCTTCGTTCTTGCCATCATCTTCATCAAATTCCGGCCGCAGGGCCTCATCGCTGGAAAAGGGGTTTAGTCACATGTCCGATCGCACTCAGCTCTCCCGCCGCCGCTTCCTCTCGAATTTCGCCTTTGCCTCCGGCGCGGTCGCAACCGGCGTCGGCAGTTGGGTGATCCCCGCGCCCTGGGCCAATGCGGCCGAAGCCCCGATCAAGGTCGGCATCGCCACCGACCTCACCGGGCCGATCGCCTACGCCGGCAATGCCGACGCCAACGTCGCCAAGATGGTGATCAAGGAGATCAACGCCGGCGGCGGCCTGCTCGGCCGCCCGCTCGAGCTCTATATCGAGGACACGGCCTCCAACGAGTCCGTCGCTGTCGGCAACGTCCGCAAGCTAATCCAGCGCGACAAGGTCGACATGGTGCTCGGCGGCATCACCTCGTCGATGCGCAACGCCATCAAGGACCCGATCGTCGCGCGCGGCAAGACGCTCTACATCTATCCGCAGCTGTACGAAGGCAAGGAGTGCACGCCCTATCTGTTCTGCACCGGGCCGACGCCCGCGCAGCAGTGCGACGAGTTCATTCCCTGGCTGATCAAGAACGGCGGCAAGAAGTTCGCGCTGCCGAGCGCCAACTACGTCTGGCCGCACACGCTCAACGTCTACGCCCGCAAGGTGATCGAGGCCAATGGCGGCGAGGTCGTGTTCGAGGAATATTATCCGCTCGACCAGGTCGACTTCTCCTCGACCGTCAACCGCATCATCTCCAACAAGGTCGACGTCGTCTTCAATACCGTCATCCCGCCCGGCGTCGGTCCGTTCTTCAAGCAGCTCTATGAGGCCGGCTTCCTCAAGAATGGCGGACGGCTGGCCTGCGTCTACTATGACGAGAACACGCTCAACATCAATCAGGCCGCCGAGATCGAGGGTCTCGCCAGCTGCCTCGATTATTTCAAGGTGCTGACCAAGGAGAACCCGTTCGACGCGAAAATCCAGGCGGCCTACGAGAAGGATTTCCCGGGCAACTTCCTGTTCGCCGCCGGCAGCGCCGCCACCGGCACCTATCGCGGCCTGAAGCTGTGGGAAGCCGCCGTCAAGGAAGCCGGCAAGATCGACCGCGAGTCGGTCGCCGCGACGCTCGACCACGCCAAGATCGCCGAAGGCCCCGGCGGACCGGCCGAGATGGTACCGGGCAAGCGGCATTGCAAGATGAAGATGTACACCGCGGTCGCCAAGGGCGGGAATTACGAGATCGTCGGACGCAGCGACGGGCTCGTCGATCCCAAGGAATGCTGAGGCGGAATGCCGAAGTCGATGAGTGTGGTAAGAGAGGCCATCGCCGGCGACGAAGCGGACGATGCGATGGCTGAGCGCGCGGTAGCGGAACAGGTCGCGGCAGGACGAAAAGTCCTGCCGATCGTGGAGGGCGTCGTGCTCGTTGCGGCGCTGGTCGCGCCGCTGGTGCTGCAGGACTACCTCACGGTGTTCGCGACGCGGGTGATCATCCTCGCGCTGTTCGCGCTCTCGTTCGACCTGGTGTGGGGCTATGCCGGCATCATGAGCTTTGGCCAGGCGCTGTTCTTCGGCTCGGCCGGCTATGGCGTGGCGTTGCTCGCGCGCGACCTCGACATCACCAACATCTTCCTGGTGCTGCCCGCGGGAACGCTGATCGGGCTCACGTTCGCGCTGTTGCTCGGCGGCTTCCTGCTGCTGGGACGACATCCCTCCAGCGTGATCTTCGTCTCGCTGGGCACGCTAACCGGCTCCTACGCCGCCGACCGGCTGGCGCGCGGCTGGTACTATCTCGGCGGCCAGAACGGTATCCCCTCGATCTCGTCGATGACGCTCGGCAGTTACGAATTCTCGGAAGGGCCGCCGTTCTACTATCTCGTGCTTGGCCTTCTTGTCGTGGTCTATCTCCTCTGCCGTTTTCTGGTGCGCTCGCAGTTCGGGTTGGCGCTCGCGGGCTTGCGCGAGAACGAGCAGCGCATCGCCTTCTTCGGCTACAAGACGCAGCACTTGAAGGCGATCATCTTCGCGATCGGCGGCGCGGTGGCGGGTCTTGCCGGCAGCCTTTACGCCTTCCACGAGGGTTTCGTCTGGCCCAACATGGTCGGCGTCGTGGTCTCGACGCAAGTCGTGCTCTACGTCCTGTTCGGCGGTTCCGGCACGCTGATCGGCGCCGTCATCGGCGCCGTCATCGTCGAGGGCGTCAGCTTCTGGCTCTCGGACAATTACCGCGAGGTCTGGCCGATCATCCTTGGCGTGCTGCTGTTGCTCGTGATCCTGTTCCGGCCGCTCGGTCTGATCAGTTTTGTGCTCGGCGAGCGCGAGCGGGTCGGCAGCTTTGGTGGCAAGTCCAGGAAAACCGGGAAGGAGAAGCGCGATGCCGCTCCTTGAAGCCACCGGCGTCAAGAAGATTTTCGGGAAGCTCACCGCGCTCGACGGCGCCGCGCTCACTGTCGGCGAGAACGAGTTTCACGGCCTGATCGGACCGAACGGCTCCGGCAAGAGCACGCTGATGAAGTGCATCGCTGGCGCCGAGGTGCCGACGCAGGGCAAGGTGAGTTTCATCAACACCGACATCACCGCGTTCACGCCGACCGAGCGTGCCCGCGCCGGCATGAGCCTGAAATTCCAGATCACATCCGTGCTGCCGACGCTGACGCTCTACGACAACATCCTGCTCGCGCTGCAGGCGCAATCTTCGCTGTTCGATCTCGTGTTCTCGCGCACGCGCGGGCTCCTGCACGATCAGGTCATGACCATGCTGACGCAGTTCCGCCTCGCCGACCGCGCTTTCGATGCGGCCGCAGCGCTGTCGCACGGTCAGCAGCAATGGCTGGAGATCGCGATGGCGCTGGCCGGCAAGCCGAAACTCCTGCTGCTGGACGAGCCGACCGGCGGGATGAGCCTGGAGGAGCGCCGCGTTACCGGCGAATTGCTGCAGCCGATCAAAAAGCATTGCTCGCTTGTCATCGTCGAGCACGACCTCGATTTCATCCGCGACATCTGCGATCGTCTCACCGTGCTCGACCAGGGCAAGGTGCTGGCGTCCGGCACGGTGTCGGAGATCCAGGCCAACAAGGCCGTCCAGGAGATCTATTTGCGCCGTGCCTGAATTTTTGGACATCAAGCATCTCGACGCCGGCTATGGCCGCAGCCAGGTCCTGTTCGACGTCAACCTCGGCATTCCCTGGCGCGGCGGTGTCGCCGTGCTCGGCCGCAACGGCGCCGGCAAGACCACGTTGATGAAGACCATCGTCGGCGAGTTGCCGGCGTGGAAGGGCGAGGTCGCCTTCGATGGCCGCGACATCAGCCGCCGCGCGACCCAGGAGCGCGTCCGCGCCGGCATCGGCTACGTGCCGCAGGAGCATTCGGTGTTCGCGCGTCTGTCGGTGCGCGACAATCTCGCGGTCGGCTCGCTCGCGAGCAGGAAGGCCGACGCGGTCGACCACGTGCTGACCATCTTCCCAAAACTCGGCCAGCGCCTCGACCAGCCCGCCGGCACGCTGTCCGGCGGCGAGCGCAAGATGCTCGCCATCGGCCGTGCCATGCTGGGCGATCCAAAACTGCTTCTGCTCGACGAGCCGACCGAGGGCGTCTGGATCGGCGTGATCGAGGAAATTACCGAGCGCCTGATCGAGCTCGCGAAAACCATCGCCGTGATCATCGTCGAGCAGCACCTCGACCTCGCGCTTCGCGTCGCGGACTACGCCTACGTGCTCGACCGCGGACGAGTCGCGCTGCAAGGCGAGGCAGGCGAGGTGAGGGGCAATCCGGAGCTGCTGCGGTATCTGGCGCCGTAGGGCGCCCTGCCAGTCCGGTCATCCCCGCGCAATGGCGAAGCCATTGTCGCTGGAGGCGCTCGCGCAGCGAGCCTCGAAGGATGCACGGCCGCGCGGCCAAGCGGGCCGTCGGCCTTCGAGGGTAGCTGAAGAAGCGGACACCTCAGGGTGACGGTGAAGTGCTTCCGAAAAATGGATTGACGATGGACAGCCCGCCGATGCTGCGTCCGTGCTGCATGTCCTCGCTATACAGGGTCTCGCAGCCAGCCTCGATTGCGGTCGCTACGATCAGAGCATCGCAAAAAGGCAAGCGTATGGTCGCGCGCAAGCGCAAGCGCCGTAGCGTGCGTGTCGGCAGTGAGATGACGCCGCCGCCGGCAATTGTGGTCAGCGCGCGCTCGCGCCGGATGTCGGCCGAAAAGGCATAGACCAGGATGTTGCTGTCGAAGAACGGGCTTATCTCTCGTTCGCTTCGTCCCGGTCGAATTTGTAACCCTCGGGCAGGGGAATCCGGAACTGGTCGGCTTGCCTGAGAAATTCCGCTCGTCTGTCGACCTTCTCTACTGCGATCTGGCCTGTCGAAGTCTCTACGACATTGAGCTCGTCACCGGGGGAGAGGTTCAAAGCCTCAACGAGTGCCTTAGGCAGGCGGACTGCGAGGCTGTTACCCCATTTGGAGACCAGCATGGAATGATATGCCCTGATCATTCGGGACCGCCGTCAGCTCGGTAAAAATCGGGATAGGGCGAGAGGTTCCCGCCCGCTTACTTCACCGCCCCGAACCGGCTGTCGAACGAGTTCGACTGGACCACCGGCGCGGCGCCCATGATCTGGGTCGCTTCACCCGCGCCATCGGACACCGACGGCTTCAGCGTCGGGCGGGTCGCCGCGAGGCGGGTGTCGGGCTTCGCTGGTTCGGCGGGCTTGGCGACGGCAACGGCTGGCTTCGGCGCATCCTTCCCTGCATCCTTGGACTTGTCGTGTCCCGGCACGAACCGGGTTACCGCGGCCTTCAGCCGGGACGCCGCGGTAGGCGGCGTCGTGGAAGTCGCAGCCGGGGCGACGGATGCCGTGGCCTGCGGCGGCGGCGTGGTCGCCGTGGCGTCGGCGTTGCCGATGCCCATCTTGCGGCCGAGGTTGGAGAAGAAGCCGGATTTCTCCGCCGGAGCAGCGGTGGCGACACGCGTGTTGGCGGCGGGCGCGCTGACGGCGACGACCGGCTCTTCCTGCGGCGAGGGCGCGGCCGCATCGAGATTCGGCTTCGGCGGATTGACGTGTCCAGGAATCGTGCCCGGCGCCTTCGCCATCGCCAGCATCTGGAGCGTGGTGCCTTCGGCGCCTTCCGACAGGCCGGTCGAGCCCTCCGGAATCTTCGCGGCAAAGATCTTGTTCATGCCGCCGTCGATGCCGGTGTTCATGCGCGCAACGGGGGTGCCGCGCGAGACCAGCTTGTTGTACTCGGCCTGGTCGCGTGCATCCTTCTCGCGCACGGCGCTGGCGATCTCCTCGGGGATCACATAGGCCGGGCACTTTGCGGACGCGTCGAACACCGGATCACGCTTGGCGTCGGGCGGCTTCGCCGCGTCGAACACGTACTTCTTTTCGCAGAAATCGACCTTCGGCTCCTGCCGCGTCACCTCGAAATGATCATAGCCTTCCTTGATCATCTTCCAGAACGGCATGTTCGGATTGTTCCGGTGCTTGGCCATGTTCACCGGCGTCATCTTGAACGGATAGGCCTGCAGCTGGAACGCCTTCTGGCCGCCGAAGAAGGACTCGCGCCCGAGCGAATAGATCTCGGCGATCTGCTCGTCCGTCATCGCGTAGCAGCCGCGCGAGGAACAATCGCCATGCACCATCAGCTGCGAGCCGCTGCGGCCCAAAGCCTTGTCGAACGCGTTCGGATAGCCCGTGTTGAACGACAAATAGTACGCCGACTGCGGATTCATCTGGCCCGGATTGATCGAGTAGAATCCTTCCGGCGCCTGGCGGTCGCCTTCGCGCACCTTCGGGCCGAGATCGCCGGACCAGCGACAGATCGGATAGGTCTTGAGCAGCGCGAACTGGCCGTTGCGGGTCTGCTTCCAGACCTCAAGCTCGGCCTCCTGCTTGAACAGGCGCACCAGGATCGGCGATTGCAGATCCATGTCCTTCTCGACCATCGCGGCGAGAAGTTTTGGCGGCACCGGCTGGTTGGCCTTGGCATTGGTCGCAAGCGAAAACTGGTCGGTGTCGCACCCGGCCAGCACAAAGCTGGCGGCAAGCGCCACCGAAACCAGAAACGCGCGAGCAAGCGAACGAGAAATCAAGATGGACCCCACACCGTCCAGGGCATCGCGCGCAAACCCCAATCTTGAAGCATGATCCGACCGGAGACCCGGACCCGTCGCGACGGGCTTTTTCGCAATCACGCTCCAGCGCTTATGCCCTGAAGCCATTGATTAAAATTCTAACCTCTGGGTCATGTGGTCGCAACCCGAACGGGGATCACGAGCCCGTTGGCCCAAAGGCGTGGTCAACGAAGACTTAAACTGGGCCGTAACCTGGGCCTCGCGGCCAAACCGGTACAGAGATCGCTGATTTGGGCAAAAAAAGGGTTAACGCGGGGTTACCGGGGGCTCTTCACCTCCCCGCTTGCGGGGGAGGCCGGGAGAGGGCTCGTGCCGCATCGGGAGTATCGCGAGAGGAAATACCCTCTCCCCGACCCTCCCCCGCAAGCGGGGGAGGGAGCGCACCGCCGCTGCGGTCCCAAACCGCCCGAATCAGCCCAGTTTCCGGCCGATATCGAGGAATTTCTGCCGCCGATGCTTGCGGATGGCGTCGCCGTCCAGGCCCCGCAGCTCGTCAAAAGCCTTGGCGATGGCGTCGCCCGTGGTGGCGATCATGGCGGCGGGGTCGCGATGGGCGCCGCCGACCGGCTCCTTCAGGATGCTGTCGATCACGCCGAAGCGGAGCATGTCCTGGGCGGTGATCTTCATGTTGTTAGCGGCTTCCTGCGCCTTGGAGCCGTCTCGCCAGAGGATCGAGGACGCCGCCTCGGGCGAGATCACGCTGTAGATCGCGTGCTCCAGCATCAGGACCTTGTTGGCGGTGGTGATGGCGATGGCGCCGCCCGACATGCCCTCGCCGGTGATGATGGCGACGTTCGGCACGGTCAGCGCCATGCAGGCATCGGTCGAACGCGCGATCGCCTCGGCCTGACCGCGCTCTTCCGCGCCGATGCCGGGATAGGCGCCGGCGGAATCGGCGAGCGACAGCACCGGCAGGCCGAACCGCTCCGCCATCTCCATCAGCCGCACGCATTTGCGATAGCCCTCGGGCCGCGCCATGCCGAAATTATGCTTGATGCGGCTCTCGGTGGAATCGCCCTTTTCCTGGCCCATCACGCAGATGGCCTCGCCGCGGAAGCGGCCGAAGCCGGCCACCAGCGCCTCGTCCTCGCCGAACTTGCGGTCGCCGGCGAGCGGGGTGAACTCGGTGATCAGGCCCTTGATGAAGTCGTTGAAATGCGGCCGCTGCGGATGCCGCGCAACCAGCGTCTTCTGCCACGGCGTCAGGTTCAGATAGAGGTCGGCCATCGCCTGCGCCGCCTTGTCCTCGATCCGCCCGATCTCCTCGGCGATGTCGCTGCCGGAGGCCGCAAGCGTCCGCAATTCGTCGAGCTTGGAATCGAGCTCGGCGACGGGCTTTTCGAAATCGAGATAGCTGCGCATCTGGTCTGGCATCAACTCAATATAGGGAGAACGGGGCGAGGCGGCGAAGCGGATTCGATGTCGTGGAAAGAAATGTAGGTTCGTCAATGAGTTGGCTTGTGTGCTCGCAACGAGCGCAGGCCAAATCATCGTGAGGCCTCGGCTCTTTCTGCGGAGATGTGGCCGAAGTCAAGGCGGTTTCGGGCTCCGACCCGTACCGTAGCCCGGATGAGCGAAGCGATATCCGGCGCAGGTCGCCCCAATCGTCAATCCCGGATGTCGCTTCGCTCATCCGGGCTACTGCAGCTAAGGCAGCAACTACTTCTCCGCCAGCGGGTGCAGGTCGCGGACCAGGCTCTTCAGCCGCTCCTCGACCACGTGGGTGTAGATCTGGGTGGTCGAGATGTCGGTGTGGCCGAGCAGCGTCTGCACGATACGCAAATCGGCGCCGTTGTGCAGCAGGTGGCTGGCGAAGGCGTGGCGCAGCACATGGGGGGAGACCAGCCGGGCCTGCAGCCCTGAAGCGACCGCGAGCTCCTTCAAGTCGCGGGCAAAATGCTGCCGCGTCAGATGTCCGCTCTCGCCGAACGAGGGGAACAACCATTTCGAGGCCGCCACGCTGTTCTTCTTGTCTGCCTTGTTGTCCTTGGCCGCCTCTGTCGCCGCGAGATAATCGGCCATCGCCTGGCGCGAGGCCTCGTTGAGCGGCACCAGCCGTTCCTTGTTGCCCTTGCCGCGCACCACGATCATGCGGGCGTCGCGCTTCGCCGCCGTGCGCGGCAGCGCCACCAGCTCGGAGACGCGCAGGCCGGTGGCGTAGAGGACCTCGAGTAGACAATAGAGTCTCAGGGCGCGCAGCCGTTTCGACGGCGAGGCATCCTCAGCCTCGCTCAATTCCTTGGCGCGGCGGAGCATGCGATCGACATCCGCGATCGACAGCACCTTCGGCAGCCCGCGGCCGCGCTTGGGGCCGGACAGGATCGCCGCGGGATCGTCGGTTCTGATGCGTTCGTTCAGGAGGAAGCGATAGAGATGCCGCAGCGCCGACAGCCGTCGCGCGACGCTGGTGGACTTGAAGCCGCGCGTGTCGAGATCGGCGAGATAGTCGCGCAGCGTCTGTGTTTCCGCGTCCGCGAATGCATGGCCGACGCGGCCGAGAAATTCGGAGAAGTCGGTGAGGTCGCGGCGGTAGGCGTCGAGCGTATTGGGGCCGGCGCCCTGTTCCGCCGCGAGCATGTCGAGGAACAGGCCGGTAAGTTTTGTATCTGAGGGCTTGTTATCGGAAGATCTGGCACGCATGCCCCGGAGGCTAGCCCCTATTTCTTGAGAAACTTATCCGGCGGGATCGTCACCGTCATTTCCCGCGGCTTTGGATTGACGAAGTTCGCCAGCGCGAAGACCACGCCGTAGACGATGCCGGCGATCACGGCGACGACCGTCAGGAAGCGGAACAGGCTGGGCATCGGCAGGATCTCGGAGAGGGTCTCGGTCAGGGGCTTGGCGGGCAAATTAACCAATGAAATCATCCAACACGTTCGCCGTTTCGTGGCAAGAGTCCTCTGGCGAGGGCCCCTGCGGGGTCGTATAGGTGGCCAAAGGATGCCGCCTTTGGCGGCAGATCGAGCGAGACCCATTCGAGCGAGACAAATGCCCGACGCCGCGTTGCCGATCCAAGCCTCGCCCGAGGCCGACATCCTGTCGGCGCTGGGGACGCGCTCGATCGTGCTCGTCGGCATGATGGGGGTCGGCAAATCCACCATCGGCCGCCGCATGGCTCTCCGGCTCAAGCTGCCCTTCGTCGATGCCGACACCGAGATCGAGGCGGCGGCCGGCATGACCATACCGGAAATCTTCGAGCGCCACGGCGAGCCGCATTTCCGCGACGGCGAGGCCCGGGTGATCGCGCGTCTGCTCGACGGCGGTCCCATCGTGCTGGCGACCGGCGGCGGCGCTTTCATGCGCGAGGAGACGCGGGCCCGCATCGCCGCGAAGGCGATCTCGATCTGGCTCAAGGCCGATCACGATGTCATCATGCGCCGCGTGCGCCGGCGCGCCGACCGTCCACTGCTCCAGACCGCCGATCCCGAAGGAACCGTGACGCGCCTGCTCACCGAGCGCGAGCCGGTCTACGGCCATGCCGACCTCACCATCGCCTCGCGCGACGTGCCGCACGACAGAATCGTTGACGAGACCATCGAGACGCTACGCGCGCATCTTTGCGGCGAACGGGCGTCCCCGCCATCAGCCGACATCGCGAGTGCCGCACGATGACCGCGCCTTTGAAACATTCCGATCCCGTCAACGTCGAGGTCGCGCTGGAGAATCGCGCCTATGACATCGTCATCGGCCGCGGCGTGCTGGCCTCGCTCGGCGAACGGGTCGCGCGCCTGCGCCCCGGCGTACGCACCGCGATCGTGACGGATCGCACCGTCGCGAAATACTGGCTCGAGCCCGCCGAGTCTTCGCTCGCAGCCGCGGGCATTCCGACATCGCGCATCGTCGTCGAGGAAGGCGAGATCTCCAAGACCTATGCCGGTCTCGAAAAGGTCAGCGAAGCCCTGATCGCCGCGAAGATCGAGCGCAACGATCTCGTCATCGCGCTTGGCGGCGGCGTGGTCGGCGATCTCGCCGGTTTTGCGGCGGCGATCCTGCGCCGCGGCGTCGACTTCGTGCAGGTGCCGACCTCGCTGCTGGCGCAGGTCGATTCCTCCGTCGGTGGCAAGACCGGCATCAACTCGCCGCAGGGCAAGAACCTGCTCGGCGCCTTCCACCAGCCGGTGCTTGTGATCGCCGACACCGCCGTGCTCGATACGCTGTCGCCGCGGCAGTTCCGCGCCGGCTACGCCGAGGTGGCCAAATACGGCGTGCTCGGCGACGAGGCGTTCTTCGCCTGGCTCGAGAAAAACCATTCCGACATCGCCAAAGGCGGTTCGGCGCGCGAGCATGCGATCGCGACCTCCTGCCGCGCCAAGGCCGGCGTGGTCTCGCGCGACGAGCGCGAGACCGGCGAGCGCGCGCTGCTCAATCTCGGCCACACGTTCGGTCACGCGCTGGAAGCCGCGACCGGTTTCTCCGACCGCCTGTTTCACGGCGAGGGTGTTTCTATCGGCATGACGCTGGCGGCGCAGTTTTCCGCGAAGCTCGGCATGATCGGCGACGCGGACGCCGCGCGCGTCGAGCGCCACCTGATCGAAGCCGGCCTGCCGACGCGCTTGCAGGACATCGCGGGCTTCGCGCAGGAGGGGCTTGCCGATGCCGACGCGCTGTTGGCGCTGATGGCGCAGGACAAGAAGGTCGAGCGCGGCAGGCTCACCTTCATCCTGCTGGAGGCCGTGGGGCGGGCCGTCGTCGTGAAGAACGTCGAGCCGGCTCCGGTGCGCGACTTCCTGAAGGACAAGCTCGCCCTCAAGGCGTGACACGCGGTTGAACGGCGCTAAAGCGTTTTCGAGCGAAGTGGGTACCGGTTCGCGTCAAGAAAACGCGTCAAAACAAGAAACCAGAGTGGTTCATGGATTGGCTCGGCTTCACCATCGTCATTCTCTGCCTGCTCGTCTCCGGCTTCTTCGCCGCGAGCGAGACCGCACTGACCGGCGCTTCGCGCGCCAGCATGCTGCGGCTCTCCAAGCAGGGTAATCGCGACGCCGACGTGGTCTCGCAACTGCTCGACATGCGCGAGCGCCTGATCGGCGCGCTGCTGCTCGGCAACAACATCGCCAATATCAGTGCATCCGCACTGGCCACCAGCATCTTCACGGCCTGGTTCGGCGACGTCGGCGTGCTCTATGCCACCGGCTTGATGACCGCACTGGTCGTGATCTTCGCCGAGGTGCTGCCCAAGACCATCGCGATCAACGCGCCCGACCGCATGGCGCTCGCGGTCGCGCGCCCGATGCGGCTGACGATGTACGTGCTGGGGCCGCTGCTGCGGATCGTGGAAGTCATCGTGCGGCTGTTGATGCGCCTGTTTGGCCTTGCCGGCGAGCACCAGGCGATCCTGTCGCCGACCGAGCGCCTCCGCGGCGCGGTCGACCTGCTGCATCATGAAGGCAAGTTCGAGAAGCACGACCGCGACATGCTCGGAGGGCTGCTCGATCTGCGCGAGCTCCAGGTCTCCGACGTCATGATCCATCGCACCGAGATGACGATGATCAACGCCGACCTGCCGCCGGAGGATCTGGTGCGCGAGGTGCTGGCGGCCGAATACACCCGCATCCCGCTGTGGCGCGAGAAGCCGGAAAACATCATCGGCGTGCTCCACGCCAAGGATTTGCTGCGCGCGATCCGCGCGGCCGACGGCGAGACCTCGCGCATCGACGTCTCCACCATCGCGCTGCCGCCCTGGTTCGTGCCGGAGATGCGGCCCGTCTCCGAGCAGCTCAAGGCGTTCCGCCGCCGCAAGACCCATTTCGCCCTGGTCGTCGACGAGTACGGCGAAGTTGAAGGGCTCGTGACGCTGGAAGACATTCTGGAAGAGATCGTCGGCGACATCTCCGACGAGCATGACGTCGTGGTCGCGGGCGTGCGGGCCCAGCCGGACGGCTCGGTCGTCGTCGACGGCTCGGTGCCGATCCGCGACCTCAACCGCGCCATGGACTGGCACCTGCCCGACGAAGAGGCAACGACGGTCGCCGGCCTCGTCATTCACGAGGCGCGCTCGATCCCCGACCGCGGCCAGAGTTTCACCTTTCACGGCTTCCGCTTCCGCGTCCTCCGCCGCGAACGCAACCGCATCACCGCACTCCGTATTTCACCGGTGCCGCGCGAGACGGAAATGGAGGAAGCCAAGCGGCGGCGGGCGGGGACGTCGTTTTAGGATTCGCATGACCCTGTTGCCCCTCATGGTGAGGAGCGCCGAAAGGCGCGTCTCGAACCATGCAGGCCAGGATGCCGCCGCGGGGGCCTGTATCCTTCGAGACGCGCGCAACTGCGCGCTCCTCAGGATGAGGAGAAATGGCGCCGTCCGACGCTTGAACTGGCGAGCTAGCTCCCGCCTTCCCCCGGCGCTTGCGCGTGGATCGCCAGCGCGTGCACGCTGCCGGAGAGTTCCGCGGCCAGCGCCGAATTTATCATGCGGTGGCGATCGACCCGGCTCTTCCCTTTGAAGGCGGAAGACACAATATAAACGCGGAAGTGCGTCTCGCCGCTCGGCCGATGGCCGGCGTGGCCCTCATGCAAATGTGACTCGTCGACGACTTGCAGGCTTTCCGGCGTGAAAGCTTCCTGCAACTTGTTGCTGATAGTGTCTCTGATGGCCATCTGGGTCATTACGGTGCGAGATCGCTCTCCGTATTGCATAGGCCGCCTCTGGCGGCCGTTCAAGGACGCCTCAGCATAGCTTCGGCTATGCTTTTCAGCTAATTGCAATGTCAAGACTTGAAGGTTTTTGCATTGCGTAGTCAAAGTCAGCCATGCCGATCGATTCATCAAAGTTCTTCGACTCCATCCGGGTCAAGCCGAAAGGCAAGCAACCGGAAGTGAAGCCGCGCGACGCCGTGGTCAATTGCGAATGGACCGGGTGCCAGAACAAGGGCGCGCATCGTGCGCCCAAGGGTCGCGACAACCAGCGTGAGTACTGGCACTTTTGTCTGAACCATGTGCGCGAGTACAACCAGAACTACAATTTCTTCTCCGGCATGAATGCCGACGCTGTCGCGCGCTATCAGAAGGATGCGCTGACCGGCCATCGTCCGACCTGGAAGATGGGCGCCAATGGCGGCGTCAAGAAAGGCGCGGAAGCCGAGATCGACGGCGCCTTCGATCCGTTCAGCATGTTCCAGGAGCTCAACGGCCGCACCGGCTGGCGCGCCGGGCCGCAGGCCGCGCCCAAGGCCGAGACGCGCAAGATCATGAATGCCGAGCGCAAGGCGCTCCAGGTGATGGGCCTCGGCCCCGAGTCCACGCTCGCCGACGTCAAGTCCAAGTACAAGGCGCTCGTGAAGCAGCACCACCCCGACGCCAACGGCGGCGACCGCTCCACCGAGGACCGCCTGATCGAGATCATCAAGGCGTATAATTACCTGAAGACCGTGGTGCGCGAGGCGTAGGCCTCTCCCCGCGCCGTAGTATCGTAGGGAGGGCAAAGCGAAGCGTGCCCACCACTTCTGTTGCGGTGTTGGATCGATGGTGGGCACGGCGCAAGTGCGCCTTTGCCCACCCTACGATTCCCGGCTTGCGGAGATATCCGCGGTCCCTCACGCCTCCGGCATCGCCCCCACATATGACGAGCTCGGCCGGATCAACCGCCCGGTCCGCTGCTGCTCGCGCGCATGCGCCGTCCAACCGGCGGCGCGCGCCACCGCGAAGATGGGCGTGAAGGCCTGCCTCGGGATCGCCAGCGCATCGAGCAGGATCGCGGTGAAGAACTCCACATTGGTCTCCAGCGGCCGCTCCGGATTCTTCTTGCGCAGCGCGCTGCGGATATAGGCCTCGACCTCGCCGGCAAAGGGCAGGCCGGCGCCGTCCGATGCCAGCGCCTCGATCGCGGTCTTGAGCACATCTGCGCGGGGGTCGCGCACGCGATAGACGCGGTGGCCAAAACCCATCATCCGCTCGCCGCGGGCGAGTGCAGCGTCCACCCAGGGCTGGATGCGCTCGCGCGAACCGATCGCGTCGAGCATTTCCAGCACCGGCTCCGGCGCGCCGCCATGCAGCGGACCCGTCAGCGCGCAATAGCCGGCGGTGACGGCGGCAAACAGATCAGCCTGCGTTGAGGCCACCACGCGCGCGGTGAAGGTCGAGGCGTTCATGCCGTGGTCGCTGGCGGTGACGAGATAGGCGTCCAGCGCCGTGACCTCGCGTGGTTCGGGCGCGTGCCCGTGCAGCATGCGAAGCGTATCGGCAGCATGGCTCACGTTCGGATCGGGCGCCACGGGATCGAGACCCCTGGCGCGGCGGACGAGCGCGCCCGCAATCACCGGGAATGCGCCGACGATTGTCGCCTCATGGGCAAGGCCGTGCTCGGCGCGAAGTCCCGCGACCGCCGCGCGAAACCCGTCGATGATGCCCATGCCGCGCGTTGCTGGCAGCAACTCATCCAGCCGCGCGAAGGCGCGCTCGCGTGCGGCGCCCAGGCTCGCGCGCACATTAGCTTCGCTCAGCGTGGTCGTGCTGGCGCCGTTCCAGAGCCGGGCGGTGACGCCCTCAAAACTCGACTGGCTCGCCAATCGGCCAACATGCTCCCCGGCGATGATCAACTCGCCGCGCTCGCCGTCGACATGGCTCAGCACGGTTTCGGCTGCAGGAACGCCGTCCAGCCCGATCTGGCTTTTGGTGAGGTGGATGTTCATGGCCCAAATCTCCTTTGCACCAGCCAAAGGTCGGGCCTCTCGACAGATTGATCAATCTTGATTACATAAATCAATATGAAAAATTCGGAAGGTCTCTACCTCTCCGCCCGGGAAGCCGCCGCCGAGCTCGCGATCTCGCCGGCCACGCTCTACGCCTATGTCAGCCGCGGCCTGGTCCGCTCCGAGCCGACGCCGGACTCGCGCAAGAACCGCTATCGCGCCGAGGACGTCCGGGCGCTGAAGGAGCGCCGGGTGCCGTCGCCGGAGCCGCGCGGCCTGCGCAGCTTCGATGCCGATCTGCCGGTCATGGACACGGAGATCTCCACCATCACCGAGGACGGCGCGATCTATCGCGGCGTCAACTGCGTCGATCTCGCCGAAAACGATACGCTGGAGCACACGGCGACGCTGCTGTGGGACGTCTCCGGCGTCGATCCGTTCGCCCCGCATAATCAGCCTGCGATGTCCGACGAGATGCGCCTGATCGCGCAGGCCGCGCGCCGGGCGGCACCGATCGATCGCGCCATTGCCGTGCTGGCGCTCGCATCGAGCGCCGATCCCCGCGCGTTCACGCGTGCGCCGGATGGCCGCGCCATGGTCGGTGCGCGCATCGTCCGGCTTCTGGTCGCGACCATGCTCAACACGGATCCGTCCGCCGAGCCGCTGCACCAGCAGATCGCGAGGGCCTGGGCGCCCGACAACAAGCACGCGGCCGATCTCATCCGCCGCGCGCTGGTTCTGCTCGCCGAGCATGAATTGAACGCGTCCACCTTCACCGCGCGCTGCGCGGCCTCGACCGGCCTCAATCTTTATGATTCCGTCATCGCCGGCCTCGCCGCGCTGAAGGGACCGAAGCACGGTGGCGCCGGCGTGCTCGCCTCGCAACTCGTCAAGGCGCTGGTGGATCGTGACGTCGAGCCGATGGTCCGCGAACGCGTCGCGCTCGGCGAACGCTTTGCGGGCTTCGGTCACGGTGTCTACAAGCGGGGCGATCGGCGCGCGCAGTCGCTGCTGAATGCCCTGGCCCGCGCCGGCGCACCGCGCAAATTCACCAAAGAGGTGCCGGAGCGCATCGCGGAGGCGACCGGCGAACTCGTCAATATCGACTACGCGCTCGCGGTGCTCGTGCACGCGCTGCGCCTGCCGGGAGGCAGCGAGCTCGCGTTGTTTGCGATGGCCCGCAGCGTCGGCTGGGTCGCCCATGCCAGCGAGCAATTGCAGTTCGGCAAGCTGATCAGGCCAAGGGCAAGGTATGTGGGACCGGCACCGGGACGAAGGGCGGGGGTTGCGGATTCCAAGGGATAATCAAAAACCCTCATGGTGAGGAGCGCGGAACGCGCGTCTCGAACCATGCAGGCCCGGCTTTCGCCCGCGGCCATCCTTCGAGACGCCCGCCGTTGGCGGGCCCTCAGGATGAGGCGGTGCGCCTGGATACACTCTATCACCCCCGCGGCTTCGCCACCGCGACACCGCCGCCGTTCCGGCGGCGATAGATCCAAACCGCCGCGCCTACGACGATTGCCACGCCGACCACGGTCAAAATCCACATGTGCTTGTACGGATGCCCATGGTGCGGCAGCCCGGCATATTCGTGCAGGGCCGACACCGCCAAAACACCCGGCAGCACATGCGCCGGCGCCCAGACCAGGATTGCGGGGATGTTGATGGCGTAGAAGCGGGCCGGGGGCATGCCCAGCGCGCCCGCGGTGACCGGGACGAAGGCCCGGATCGGCGGCACGAAGCGGGCGAAGAACACCGCCCAGGTGCCGAAGCGGTGGAAGAAAGTCTCGCTCTGCTCGACCACACGCGGATAATTGGTCATCGGCCAGGTGTTGAGGATCTCCCGCTGCTGCCGGTGCCCGATCCAGTAAGCCGAACCATCGCCGAGCACTGCGCCGAGCGCTGCCGCCAGCAACACCCATTGCAGCCTGAGCTCGCCGCCTGGGACCAGGGCGCTCAGCGCCAGGATGATGGTCGAGCCGGGGATGACCGAGCCCACCACCGGAACCGCCTCCAGCAGGGCCGCCAGGAAGAGGGTCAGATAGGCCAGCCACGGATGGGCCGAGACGAATGAAATGAGGGGATCGAGAAAGGACGTCACATCGTCTCTGTGGTGGGATTGGGCCTTGGGGTTCGAACCCTACATTCGGACCCTACATAAGTAACGAGCGCCGGTAAAAGTGCCACCCGCGTGAGCAGGACCGTGCCCTCGGCACGAAATTCAGGCGTGATTCGCAGGGCAGCCTTCCAAAAATCGCGTTCCTTGCCTATCTAAATGAAAAGACAACGGAACTTTGATTGGGGGGCGGGCTTCTGCCCGCGGGTTGTCTCTGATAGGTTCGCGATCGCACCCAGCCGCAGC
Organism: Bradyrhizobium sp. MI1.3; assembly: GCF_055811695.1. Classification (NCBI taxonomy): domain Bacteria; kingdom Pseudomonadati; phylum Pseudomonadota; class Alphaproteobacteria; order Hyphomicrobiales; family Nitrobacteraceae; genus Bradyrhizobium; species Bradyrhizobium sp. MI1.3. The sequence goes on from NZ_JBVVPQ010000021.1 coordinate 21,916, forward strand.
CAACGTGCAATAACTGGTCTCGGGATCGCCCGGGACCTCGGAGGATTGATGACGACCGCCGCGATGTCCAAAGTTGAGGAAGTTTCCGGTTTGCCCGACATGAAGGTGTCGGTGCGCCAGGTGTTCGGGATCGACAGCGATCTCGAAGTCCCCGCTTATTCCGAAGTCGATCCTCACGTCCCCGAAGTCGATTCCGATTACCGCTTCGATCGCGCCACCACGCTCGCCATTCTCGCCGGCTTCGCCCACAACCGCCGCGTCATGGTCACGGGCTATCACGGCACCGGCAAATCCACCCATATCGAGCAGGTCGCCGCGCGACTGAACTGGCCCTGCGTGCGCGTCAACCTCGACAGCCACATCAGCCGTATCGACCTCGTCGGCAAGGACTCGATCGTGGTCCGCGACGGCAAGCAGGTCACCGAATTCCGCGACGGCATCCTGCCCTGGGCGCTCCAGCATAACGTCGCCCTGGTGTTCGACGAATACGACGCCGGCCGCCCGGACGTGATGTTCGTGATCCAGCGCGTGCTGGAAGTCTCCGGCCGGCTGACGCTGCTCGACCAGAACAAGGTGATCAAGCCGCACCCGGCATTCCGCATGTTCTCGACCGCCAACACCGTCGGCCTCGGCGACACCTCGGGCCTCTATCACGGCACCCAGCAGATCAACCAGGGCCAGATGGACCGCTGGTCGATCGTCACCACGCTGAACTACCTCAGCCATGACGAGGAAGTGGAGATCGTGCTGGCCAAGGCCAAGCACTATCGCACCACGGAGGGCCGCGACATCGTCAACAAGATGGTTCGCCTCGCCGATCTCACCCGCAACGCTTTCGCCAATGGCGATCTGTCGACGGTGATGAGCCCGCGCACGGTGATCACCTGGGCGGAAAACGCCGACATCTTTAGCGACATCGGTTTTGCGTTCCGGGTCACCTTCCTCAACAAGTGCGACGAGCTCGAACGTCCTCTCGTCGCCGAGTTCTACCAGCGCTGCTTCAACGCGGAGCTGCCGGAATCGGCGGTGAACGTGGCGCTCAGCTGATTTCACGCGATATGTCGTCCCGGCGAACGCCGGGACCCATACCGCGTGATGTCTCGAGTGAAGCGCCGCCGATAATTTCTCCTGACGCAATGATCGCCGGTGGTTATGGGTCCCGGCCTTCGCCGGGACGACGGGTAAGGGCGAGATGAGCACCACCTCCAACTCCAAATTCCGCAACACCAAGGAAGCTCCGACCGAGCCGTTCAAGCGCTCGGTGGCCTCCTGCCTGAAGGCGATCGCCAAGGCGCCCGAGCTCGACGTCAGCTTCGCCGCCGAGCGTCCCGGGCTCGCACCGGGCAAGGCGCGGCTGCCCGAACCCGCGCGAAAAATGACCAGGCGCGATGCCGCGATCGTGCGCGGCCATGCCGACTCGATCGCGCTCAAGCTCGCCTGTCACGATCCGAAGCTGCATCGCAAGCTGATGCCCGGCAATCCGCAGGCGCGCGGCGTGTTCGAGGCGGTGGAGCAGGCCCGTGTCGAGGCGATCGGTGCGCGGCGCATGGCGGGCGTTGCGAAGAACCTCACCGCGATGCTCGACGACCATTTCCATCGCGGCAAGTTCGACGAGATCACCGATCGCGCCGACGCGCCGCTCGCCGACGCGCTGGCGATGCTGGTGCGCGAACGCCTGACCGGCATGGCGCCGCCGACGGCCGCCAAGAAGATGGTCGATCTCTGGCGTCCCATCCTCGAAGACAAGATCGGCAGGCGGCTCGATCGGCTCGATACCGTGGTCGAGGACCAGACCAGGTTCGGCGATGCCGTGCATGATCTCCTGACGGCGCTCGAGATCGGCGACGAGCGCAGCGCCGACAGCGAAGACAATGACGAGAACGACGAGAACCAGGACGGCGACAACGATCAGTCCGGCGCCGAGGGCTCGCCCGATTCCGACGCCGCGCAGGAGATGAGCGCTGATCAAGCCCAGGCGTCGAGCGAGGAGATGAGCGAGAGCGCGATGGAAAGCGCGCAGGCCTCGACCTCCGACACCTTCGACGACGGCGAACTCGGCGACGACGAGACGCCGGGCGAGGCGACGCGACCGAATTCGCACGGCAAGAACGAGCCGCGCGGGCCGGAATATCACGCCTTCGCGCCGAAGTTCGATGAGATCATCGCCGCCGAAGACCTCTGCGACCATGACGAGCTGGAGCGCCTGCGCGCCTATCTCGACAAGCAGCTCGCACATCTGCAGGGCATCGTCGCCCGTCTCGCCAACCGCCTCCAGCGGCGCTTGATGGCGCAGCAGAACCGCGCCTGGGAGTTCGATCTCGAAGAGGGCATCCTGGACCCCGCGCGCCTGTCCCGCGTGGTGACCGATCCCTATCACCCGCTGTCCTTCATGCACGAGAAGGAGGCGACGTTCCGCGACACCGTGGTGACGCTGCTCTTAGACAATTCCGGTTCGATGCGCGGCAGGCCGATCACGGTCGCGGCGACCTGCGCCGACATCCTCGCCCGCACGCTGGAGCGTTGCGGCGTCAAGGTCGAGATTCTCGGCTTCACCACGCGCGCCTGGAAGGGTGGCCAATCGCGCGAGGCGTGGCTTGCCGCCGGCAAGCCGGCCAGTCCCGGCCGCCTCAACGATCTCCGCCACATCATCTACAAGTCGGCCGATGCCCCGTGGCGTCGTGCGCGAAAGAATCTCGGCCTGATGATGCGCGAGGGGCTGCTGAAGGAGAACATCGACGGCGAGGCGCTCGACTGGGCGCACAAGCGCCTGCTCGGCCGGCCCGAGCAGCGCAAGATCCTGATGATGATCTCGGACGGCGCGCCGGTCGACGATTCCACGCTGTCGGTCAATCCCGGCAACTACCTCGAGCGGCACCTGCGCCACATCATCGAGGAGATCGAGACCCGCTCGCCGGTCGAGCTGATCGCGATCGGCATCGGCCATGACGTGACGCGCTATTACCGCCGCGCGGTGACGATCGTGGACGCCGAAGAGCTCGGCGGCGCCATCACCGAAAAACTCGCCGAACTCTTCAGCGAGACCAACACCGCGCCCACGCAGCCGGCCAACCGCCCGCGACGCAAATTGCATTCGTGAGCAAGCATCGATCCCGCCGCAGCTTTATCGGCCACGCGGCGGCGGGATTTTCCACTCTCGCACTGTCTCGTCTGGCGCAGGCACAGCCCGCGCCGAAGCCGGCGCTCATCGAGCACGCCGTCGCCGCGCCCGTTGGCATCGAGGTCAACGCGCGGCCGATTCCCAATTTCGAGCCGCGCGACCGCGCGCGCACGCGGTTCGGTTCGCTGGACTATCGCGGCGGCCTGGTGCTGACCTCGCCGCATCGCGGCTTCGGCGGCCTGTCCGGCTTCCGCTTCCTCGACACCAAAGGCGAGCGCTTTCTCGCGATCTCCGACCAGGGCACCTGGTTCACCGGTCGCATCCGCTATTCCGGGCGGAGCATGACCGGTCTCGACGACGTCGAGGCTGCGCCGGTGCTCAATGCGGAGGGGCGGCCGATCACGGAGAAGCGGCTGTGGTACGACACCGAATCGCTCGCGCGCGACGGCGACTTCGTCTATGTGGGGCTCGAGCGCGTCAACCAGATCATGCGGTTCGATTTTTCGAAGGGCGGCACGCGCGCCCGCGGCGAGGTGCTGCCGACGCCGCCGGCAGTGCGGAAGTTGCCCTATAATAAAGGGCTCGAGGCGCTGGTGTTTGTCCCCAAGGACATACCAAAGGGGCAGCCGCTCGCGGGCACCTTGATCGCGCTGTCGGAGGGCGGCTTCGATGCCGACGGCAATCTGATCGGATTCTTGCTCGGCGGCCCGACGCCCGGCCAGTTCAGCATTCGCCGCACCGAGCAGCAGCTGATCAGCGATGCGGTGCTGCTGCCCTCGAGCGATCTCCTGATCCTCGAACGCAAATTTTCCTGGTTCACCGGCGTCGATATCCGCATCCGCGCGATCCCCCTGAAATCGATCGCGCCGGGCGCATTCGTCGACGGCCCCGTGCTGTTCAAGGCCGATCTCGGCCACGAGATCGACAACATGGAAGGCATCGACGCCCACGTCACGCCTGACGGCGAGACCGTGCTGACGCTGGTGTCCGACGACAATTTCTCGATGCTCCAGCGCACCCTGCTGCTGCAGTTCGCGCTGGTGGAGTAGGGCGGCGCGGCCGCAATGCATGACGCTACGAGCCGCCATGCCCGCCGCGCGGCTGGCAATCGGCGCATCGCTCACTACACTCTGTCCAACTCCCCGCCCCATCCCGGAACTCCCCCGCATGAGCGTCCTGTTTTCCCCGATCAAGCTGCGCGGCCTGAATTTGAAGAACCGCGTCGTGGTGTCGCCGATGTGTCAATATTCGGCCGAGGACGGCGTTCCCACCGACTGGCACTTCACCCACATCAACAATCTCAGCCTGTCGGGCGCGGCGATGTTCTGCATCGAGGCGACCCATGTCGAGGCGATCGGCCGCATCACACCGGGCTGCCTCGGGCTCTACAGCGATGCCGCCGAGGCCGCGCTGAAGCAGATCCTCACCTCGGTGCGGAAACATTCCTCGACCGCGGTCGCAATGCAGCTCGCGCATGCGGGCCGCAAAGCCTCGAGCGCGCGGCCCTGGGACGGCGGCCAGCTGATCCCGCAGGACCAGGGCGGCTGGCAGACCGTGGCGCCGTCAGCGCTGCCGCACAAGGAGGGCGAAGCCGCGCCGCTGGCGCTCGACGCCGCCGGCCTCAAGCGCATTCGCGATGCCTTCGTCGAGTCGGCGAAGCGCGCCGATCGCATCGGCATCGACGCGATCGAGCTGCACGGCGCGCACGGCTATCTCCTGCATCAGTTCCTGTCGCCGATCTCGAACAAACGCACCGACGAATATGGCGGCTCGCTCGAAAACCGCATGCGCTTCCCGCTGGAGGTCTATGACGCGGTGCGCGCGGCATTCCCGCACGACAAGCCGGTCGGGATGCGGGTGTCGTCGACCGACTGGGTCGAGGGCGGCTGGGACCTGGCGCAGACGATTGAGTTCGCCAAGGTGCTGAAGGCGCGCGGCGTCGACTGGATCGATGCCTCCTCCGGCGGCGTCTCGCCGCTGCAGAAGATCGCGCTCGGCCCCGGCTATCAGGTGCAGTTCGCAGAGGCGATCAAGCGCGAGACGGGTTTGCCCACCATCGCCGTCGGCCTGATCACGGAGCCGAAGCAGGCCGAAGAGATCGTCGCATCCGGCAAGGCCGACATGGTCGCGCTCGCCCGCGGCATGCTCTACGACCCCCGCTGGGGCTGGCACGCCGCAGCGGATCTCGGCGGCGAGGTCGAAGCCCCCCCGCAATACTGGCGCTCGCAGCCCTCGACGCAGAAGGCGCTGTTCGGCAAGACCAATTTCGGGGCGCGGTGAGGGGGGCGAATGTGGCGCGACGACCGCGCCGCAAACTCGTCATTGCGAGGAGCCCTTGCGACGAAGCAATCCAGACTGCGTCCGCGGAAAGAGCCTGGATTGCTTCGCTGCGCTCGCAATGACGGTCGGGGAGGCATGCGCCCACGCAAAGGTCGCCGCGCTTGCGTCCTTTGGTCCTAAACCATCCCACCTCACGCATCCGTAAACCCTCTCACCTTCCACCTCCGCCAAATCTGGCCTAACCTCGCGTGCGTCCAACGCCTCGCGGAGGCCTGCCATGCGGTTTCGTATCCGGAAAGCTGCCCACGTCATCGAGCGCGTGGGGCTTGCGATGGCGGGCGCGGCGTGCGGGCTGTTCGTCGGCGCTTACGTGGGATCCGCTATACCCGCGCTCACCACGGAAGGCTTCCTGCTGCTGATGATGGTGCTGGGCTTCGTCGGCTTCTATCTCGGCATCGACACACCGCAACTGCCTTTCGACGAGGCCCACGGCGACATCGACGCCGCGGAACTGTTGAGCTCCGCCGGCACGCTCTGCGCCACATTCACTGCGCTCGCCTCCGTCGCCATCATCGTGCTCCGCCTCGAACCGCATATTGCGTGGAGCTGGTTCGCCCTGTTCGGCTGGATCGCCGGCGTCGCGATGCAGATCGTCGCGGGGGCAAAGGCGCGGATGCGGAAGTCGTGAATTTGTTGTGTTGGGAGAGATCGCGCCGCAAGCACAGTGCGTTCCCTCCCCCCTTGTGGGGGAGGGCTAGGGAGAGGGGTAGCCACACGGCGTGCTCTGTCGAATGAAGCGAGACTCTGTTGCCGTCACTTCGCAGGTCGCCGACACCTTTTGCTGGGCCACCCCTCTCCCCAACCCTCCCCCACAAGGGGGGAGGGAGCCGAGCGGAGTGTGGAGCGCGGCCTTGTTCAACAGCTGGAAGGACTCAAAACACCACGCCCACTTTCGTGCCGCGCTTCCACGCCACGCGGCAGCGCTTCTTGGTGTTGACATGCAGCAGCTCGAAGCGATCGGGAATCTTCACCTGGCCGCCGAGATCGACGCAGGCGCCGCCCGGCGAATAGTCGATCAGCGTGCAGGGGATCACCGGCGCGCGCGGGTCGGTGATGATCTTGGCCTGGCGGGACACGAGGCCTGCGGGTTTGACGCGGGCATGTCGGCGCGGATGCATTGGCACTCTCCTCCAATTTCCGCGGATGGCGCGGGTGGTTTGTCGATGATGCCAAGGAGTTGATTCGATCCGGCTAAAGCGGGGCGGAGAATTTTAATGAAAAGTATTGGCGAATGGAGAAAGGAGCGGTAGCGGGGTGCGGCTGCCATCAAAGCCCGTCCGTCATTGCGAGCGGAGTCACCCCACCACGATCTCCCCCGCCTCGCCTCCAGCGCCCACACCCGGCGGCACCGGCATCGGCACCGTCACATAATCCTTCGGCAGATTCACCGGCCGATAACCGGGCTCCACCGCCATCCGCTTCAACACGCTCTCATGCACATGCGAGCCTTCGGGAATGAGGCGCGGTTCGCAATCGGGAATGTAGAGCCCCATAAACACCTTCCGCTCCGGCCATTCCTTGTAGGTCGCGCTCTTCGGCAGATACTCCAGCACGCGCCAGGGCGCCGTCATCGAATTGTGCAGCTCGCCCGTCTTGCCGGTGTAGGCCGGCTCCACATATTGAAACGGTGAGTTCTTGCGCTGGATGCCCCAGGCGAGCTGGTTCACCGTGCGCGGGTTGAAGTTCAGCCCGGCCTTGGCCGCCTCCTCGATCATCCAGAGCAGCGGATATTTGGACTCGCCGCTCTCGGCTTCCGGATAGCCGCCGCCGACGTCGCAATGCACGCCGGCGAACCACACCTGCAGGATGTCCTGCGGCTCCTTCTTGTCGTCGGGCACGAAGCGGTTGCGCCAGTAATCCTGCGGCTCCTCATACTGCTTGAGGCGGAACATGCAGCGCCGCTCGTCGATGGCGATCGCCTGGCGGAAGATGTTGACGCTGGGATTGCGCAGCGTGAAGGCGAGCTCCTCGAAGCTCGGCAAATAGCCCCGGTCGGCGCGCGGCACGATCACGCTCGCCACCGTGTCCCAGACGCCGATGAAGTGGATGGTCGGCCAGCGCGACGAGGTGATGCGTGCGAACTGGGCGGCGAGATCGAACTTGTTTTTCGGCAGCGGCCCGCTGTCGTCAAAACCCTCATCGACGAGGTCGCTGACATCGTTGCCGCGCCCGGTGCCGGAATATTGCTTGTAGGCGACGAGGCCACTGCCTGCGAGGTTGGCCTGCTCCGGCGAGATCAGGCCGATCTTGTGGATCAGCCCCGCCAGCACGCGCACGGTATAGGCGCCGCGCGAGAAGCCGAACAGGTAGATCCTGTCGCCCGGCGCGTAGTGCTCGACCAGGAAGCAATAGGCCGACAGCGTGTTGTCATCGAGCCCGTAGCCGGTGGCGAGCCCCAGCACCAGATTGATGTTGGCTTTCCAGCGGTGCCACGTCGACGGCTCGGTCACCGTGCCGACCCCGGGATCGTAGAACACCATCTGCCGCGGCCGCGTCTTGTCAGTCTTGCGCAGGCAGCGATACAGCTTCAGGACGTTGGAGATGTTTTCGGAAATCTCGTTGCCGGTGCCGTCACAGCAGATGACGAGATTTTTCGGCTCGGATGTGTGGTCGGCGTTGCGCTCGTGCTCCACAGGATACCCCTCCCGCTGATGCTACCCGGGCGAGTATAGCGGAAAAGCGCGGGGAGAAGGAGATGTATGGCTGGAAGCTCGACTGCGGCCGTCCTTCGAGACGCCCGCCTGCGGCGGGCCCTCAGGATGAGGGATGAGTATGCGGCGGCATTTCAACGCAGATGGGTGCAGCCAAGCCTCATCCTGAGGAGACCGCGAAGCGGTCGTCTCGAAGGACGAGGCGCTCGCTCAGGCGCCGCTGAGGCGTCCCATGCGAGAGCCCCGCCGTTGTGAAAGAGGCCTCGCCGCTACTTCTTCTTCCCCTGCCCGATCTCCGGCTGCCACGCCGCATCCTTGCGGCTGGGCGCTGCGGCGCTGGTCTTGATCTTGTCTTTTTTCGGCTTCTTGGTCTCGCGGTTGCTGCGTTGTTGTCCCTTGGCCATGACGTCGTCTCCTCCTGGGTTTCGAGTTCGTCCGCGTACGAGATCGGCGCTGCAATGGTCGCTGGGCATGACGACGAGACGCCTCCGCCCGAGCCATTGAAGATCGCCGCCGCGCACACGAGGCGCGAAAGATGCAGCGCAACATCGACGCGCGGCAATTGCGTGAGCTGCGCTGACGTGGTCGAGCGTACGCCCGCGCCCTGCCGATGGCGAGGACTAAAACGCCGCGCGCGAGTGTCGCGCTTGCAGCTTAAGTCCCGGCCCGCGCTGACATAAAGCTGGCTATTGCCGGGTAACAAGCGCATGGTTCGCCACGGCTGGCGTCGGTTGGGGCCCCTTCTTTGCGAAAGGCAGGCGCGCATGACCATCCGCTCGCGGCGAGAAACCATCACCTTCAAGCATCCATTCCACATCCGCGGCCTCGAGCGCGAATTGCCGGCCGGCGCTTATGAGGTCGTCACCGACGAGGAGATGATCGAGGGCCTGTCCTTCGCATCCTATCGCCGTGTCGCCACCATGATCACGGTGCCCTCCGAAGGCGTGCGCGGTGCGACGGAGATGCTGTCGATCGGCTCGGTCGACCTTGCGGATGCCCAACGTATCGACGCGAGTGCCTGAAATGACTGAAATTCCGGTCGATCTCGACAGCCACCGCGGCATGGCCGCCCAGAAGGCAACCGATCTGCGCCGCGCGCTGGCCGATGTCGAGGCCCAGGTCAGGGAGCTGCGCGAGCGCGAGGCCGAGCTCGAAAACCGCATGATGTCGGTGCCCGCCACGTCCTGGCCGGAGGCCGCCGTGAAGGCCCGCCATCTGCTCAATCTCTATGCCGCGAGCCTCCCCGCCGAGGACACCCGTCACCGTGCGCTGGTCGCCGCGCTGTTCGACGATTTCGCAAGGCTCAACGGCGACGGCTGAAGGCGGCCAACTCGTGGCGCTATAGCGCAGCGCTCGCAAACACAGGCGTCGTCCTGGCGAAAGCCAGGACCCATAACCACCGAAGTCAGCTGTTGTGCAAGCTTGTGCCACAGCGTGCTTCGAAGGCTGACCGGCGCCCCGGTGCGCAATTGCACGCCGCGCGGACGCCAAAGGAGTACCCCATGACGCTCACCAGCAGCCGCTTCATCGCCCACGACCAGGACCGCGGCATCGTTCAGTTCTCGATGCAGGACGGCGCGAAGGAGATCGCCTGCGCGATCTCGACGTCCGCCATGGACGACCTCGAGCGCGGCCCGCGCGCCAGGCCCAGCGAGCGCGAAGAGCAGTTCACCCGCCTGCGCGAACGCATCGAAGCCTGCACCGGACGCAAATATCAGGCGACGGAGTTCGAGGGAACGCCGCCGGGGATCGTGCTGCGGAGCATTGATTTTCGGGGGTAGGGAGTTGCGATGCCGAGAGTATCGCATCAACCTCCGCAACGAGCGTTAGCGCCAAAGCGAAGGTCAATTTCGCTGATGCCCCCGGCTTCGTCACCGCACCGCGTCGTGGCGGTCCCTAACTACGGTGACAGCCATTCCTACCAGTAGGCCCTCAGCGGCTATGTCCTGATAGGTTCCGACCGGCGCAACCGAATATCGAAGAACTGAGACCTGAGGCTGATGCAGACGTCCAGCAAGGATCATTGCCGCACTTAAAATCTTCGGTCCCATAGGTACGGCGACTATCGAGCTGTTATGCTTTGTAGCAGAAATTAAGCTAGATATATCGTCGTACGCCCCAGCCATGTCCTGCAAAAAGTAATCAACTATCTCGTAGTTTCTCTCTCCAAAATCAAACCCAAAGTTCGCATCGCGAACCGCGTCCTTGAATCGCTCATCGACCCCGTTGGGCCGAAAGATAAAGCTGATGTCCGGTTCATGCGACTCTAATATGCTCAGCGAAACTCCATACTCATAGCCAAGACCAAGAAGCGCAACCCTCTCAAGGTCTGGCGCCGCTACCTGGCCGGCGATCGATGGGTGCACAGCGCTCGAGTGTCGGATCGGAACCAGATTGCTTTTTGGTTCAACAAATGCTGAGGGCGAATACAAGACGAACATAGTCTCGCCGTGTTGAAGCTCATCCAATCCTTTGAGCAGTACGCGCGCCATGAGAGATCGGTCCATTGATGAAACATCAACGGCTAACTTCGCCGACCCGTCAATTGTTCTCATTGTTGATATAGCGCGTGAGAGTGCTTGCTCAACAACTCCGTATATGTCGGAGACGACGACAAATTCGCTGTCTTGAGCGAATCTCTTATTCTCCTCGAACGAGAGGACCTGTCCAATCGAATACTCGATTGCAATAGTTTTGTTGGAGGACCACTGACAGGACTCGGCCGCAAAGCGCGATCTAGATTCGTAGCCAATGCAGTAGACGAATAGAGCGTCACACAGAGTGTCCGTTGAGAAAGAAAGATTTCTGACAACTAGTCGCTCGCTCATATCGATGTCCTGTTGAAGAGGTCATCTTGGGTGAGCGCTCGGCGTGAGGTCCGAGGGCGTCGAGTGGAAAGAATTCTACTAAGATTTGCGGGGCCGCCGATTGTTAATGGAAGATGATAGAGAGGGCAAAGAAGATACGAAAACCGAAGTCTAGCTTCCTTTATTGAGCCATGGTCAAAGAGGCCACTTTCATCCGATAGCATGACGAACGCCCCCTGGTTCATGGCAATCCCAATTGCGTCCACGTACTCTTCCGGGACCGCATTATCGATGCGGAAAGTAAGTGGAGGCTCGGGCTTGAAGACTGCTCCCGTGACCTCACTTGAGAAGAAACCGCCAATAGCCTCAATTAGGTCGATTATCGACATATTCTGAATATTGTTTGTTGGATCTACGACGCGAATTGTCGACAGCAGCGATACATATTTTGCGATCGTTTCCTCAACAAGAACGGCTTGGTCCTCGAAGGGAATAGATTTCGAGGACCCGAAATAACGCCGAACGAGCGGACGCATAAGCGAGATTGTAATACGAGGGTTGCCCTCACACATCGTGAGGAGGGAGTCGTAGCCCAGGTAAATATCCGCAAGAGCCTTTCTGCTAGGCGGTCGCTCCCCCATCGATTGATCCGGCCGTGTAAACGAACTCAGCGGGCCATACGCCAGCCGGCAAGCAACCTGCCAAATGTATTTTCGTGCTTTGCCGGCGCGTTGGTTTTCACTGCTAAGGTGCATCTGATCTAGGTCGATATCGCGGTCGCGGAGGAATTGCGCAAATGCGAGGTCGCGTTCGAGTAGTGCCTTGAAGCGACGATAGTGACTTCCGTCCGGCGGCCTGTATGAATTCTTTTGCTGGGGGGAGGTATTTGCCTCGGTTATCGGCGAGCGGCCCAAGACTTCTGGCCCAAGCGCTCCCGAACTTGGTCGCTTGGCCCGCGTCTCTGCAACTATGAGAGCTTCAAGCAGTCGCGCACTGAATCGTCGCGCATCATTTCTTTTTGCGTCGTGTTTGGTTGTGAATCCCAGATTAATTGGTGTGTAGTCATTTCCCGACATCGGGCCATCCTTGCCCAGTCCGCGCCAATCGATCTTGGAAAAAGGGCTTGTCGCGAGTTTGAGCACCATTCGCTGATCGATCGATCGGAAACCGGAGAAAAGATAATTCTGTAGCTGATCAGGCATGATTTCGAGTTCGTCGATGCAAAGCGACCAGATCTTCGTCGGAGATGTTGTTATCTCATTGAACAGCGATACGAATGCCTCGCAAGTTCCGATAGGGTCGTGAGATAAATACTGAGCATGGTCCAATATTTGCTCCGGCGCGACCTGTTGCCCGTGCTTGATCTTCGCAAGAAATCGGTTCATCTCGCCGAGTTGCCAATATAGCCGCGAGCGAACCTCTAGGAATGAGAGTGTGTTTTCGCCGAGGTCCCAAACCGACGACAAAGATCGGGAAAGTTCGGGCTCTCCATCTTTTAGGTCGACGAATTGATGCGACAAATTCTCTATGTCGCGCAGATGCGGGTTGGATATTTCCTTTGCTGTGTCGAGGCAGGCAAATTTTACTCTGAACGACAGCAACGCCTTAGAAAGTAGATCGATTGAAGCGCGATTGTTATCTGCGGCTGAGCCGCCGACGATAAATTCTAGTTGCCGGTCTGCTCCCACGTAGATAGGACAGAAGCGAAATCGCCGCAGGGCATTGGCTTGGCTTCGGTTCTTCCATGCAACTGCTTGCGCACCAACCTTTAGCATCTTGAGAAGGGTTGTCTTTCCACTTCCGCGGGGGCCGATGAGGAGCGAGTTTGTCTGCTCGCATAGTGCGGCGAATTGCTTCTCTCGAAGAATGAAGGTTTCTGCGATGGTTTGTGGAGCGACAAATCTCGCGTTGTAGGACTCGAAAGGGTCTCTCATGTGCCCACTCCGTCCTTACGAAACTGGCTCTCTCCGAAGGGCACAGTGATTGTGCAGCGAATGTTCTGCTCTTTGAGTTCGCGAAATACTTGATCGAATATCCTTCGGCTTACAAACTGCAAGTGCGGATGCACTGTGCTTATCTGCTCCATAGTGACATGAGTGCTCTGAGCAGAGACGAACTCACGGATCACCTTGGTGAGGGATGCAATATTATCCCTGCAACCGAATCCAAGTCCGTCAGGTATGTTCTGACCATCTGGAGTCTTCTGCCACTCACGTCGGTGGACCCAGGACCACGCCCTCACCGTACCGCAAGGCCACCATCCATTTGTCTTATCCGCGTCGGTCTCGAGTGTAACATGATAAAATTGGTTGGGCGCCTCGGCCGATATAGGTGAAGTTATCTTAGCTGAAATGCTTCCCGCCGAGAAGATTAGAGGTGGGAAGCTTTCATCAGGGCCATAGGTGACTTGAGGATAGTGCTGATGGCCATGAATGATGAGCCAACTTGAAGCAGTAGCGTCAGTCAGCGCGGCAACGAGTTTCCCACCGGCCTGCATTTCACTATAATCGGCATCGTAGATCGCGTCGTTGCGATATGGATGATGGTGCGTAAATAGAATATTGGTCTGAAACTTTTTCTTTGCGACTTCTTCGACAATTGCTTCTATCGTTCGGCTGCTGACACGGCCGTGTCGGTACTCGACGGAGGTGCCTTGTTCCTCGGAATGGAATCCATGGAATGCGGCGCTGTTCAGGTTGACTACACGCACCGATTCCTGCTCGATGATGTGATAATTTCGGGCCCAATATTTGTCCGCGACATTTTTGGCGCCGGGAAATGGGGGGTCCAAGCTCTGCAGGTGTCCCTTGGGGTCAAAGTTGCTGAATTTAAGACGGGAATCTAGGTCATGATTTCCGGCGGTGCTTAGCAGTAGTTTTGCTTTGACTGCTTTCTTGAGGTCCACGAGTTCGCGCCATGCAAATGTTTGTGCGTCGGGATCGGCTTGATCGGCAATATCTCCGGGGCACAGAATCCAATCAACTGAGAGTCCCTCCTCCTTTAAGATTTCAGGAATCAATCGGATGGGATTGGTTGGATTGTCTTTGCTTGACGCAACAAGAAATGACGGCTCTCGCGCAGCTTTCTCGGAGGGGCGGTATGCGTGGAGATCGCTAAGAATGAGGATTCGCGTCATAATAATCGAAGTTCGTTGTCAATACTTCGACGGCATTCTTCCGCGCGTCAGCGAAGCCGCTAATATTTCGGCGTACCGTAATCAGGCTTTGATGCCATCGCTTTCTGAGGAGAAACTTGCTTGCCAGGGCGCTGTCGTATGTTAGCGCGAATTGACCGCCGGCGTCGTCGATCGCCTCGAGGCAACTTAACAATCGATTGATGTCCGGCTCGCCAAACGCTGAACTGTCGTATTCTGTAAACGGTCTCCGCCGTTTGATTGCGTAGGGCGGATCGAGGAAAAAGAAGGCTTTGGGTTCGAGATGTTTCTTTATGCAAGTCTCGAAATCGGTAACGCGAAATTTTGCTGACGTAAGGACAGAGGCAGCCTCTAGGAATTCTTCCTTACTGAGCATCCTCCCAGTGCGGGATTGGGAGAACGGAACATTGAATACACCCTGCTTGTTCGTCCTATAGAGGCCGTTAAAGCAATTCCGGTTCAGATAGTAAAAATACGCCGCCCGCACCAACGTGTCTTTGGTTTCAGCGATCTCTTTCCGTACGCGTAAATAAGTTGCCTTCGTGCGACGGAGTCGATTCGAGATCGCAAAAACGTCGTGCGGTTGCCTGCGACTGCACTTGTAAAAGTTAATCAAGTCGGAGTTGATGTCAGAGAGAACGGCTTTCTTCGGTCTCTGATCGAAAAATAGCGCAGCTGATCCGCAAAACGGCTCAACATATAAGAAGCTGTCGCTAGGGAACGCTTTTCTCAGCGGCTCCAGCATTTGTCGTTTGCTTCCTGCCCACCGAAGTAATGGTCTCACGCCGCGAGCGCCCGAAATGGATGATTAAATTGACTTTTCGCTGCCACAATAGCTTGCAACTTGAGTTGCCTACAAGTTACGGCTGCTAGAAATGTTAGCTGCCACCATTGATATCACCAGTTGTTTGCTCGTCTGAGCGCTTCTCCGCTGCACTGCGCACAAACAAAAACGGCCGGATCTTCCGATCCGGCCGTCACGCAAAACTTGATCCAGCTAAGCCTACGCCTCGCGACGCAAGCCTCCGCCCAATCCGAAAATTCTCAGCTCGCCTTCTTCGCCGGCGCGGGAGCAGGGCCGACCTTCTTCTGGATGGCGCGCTTCAGCTCGAGGGCGCGCGGCGACAGCACGGCGGCCTTGGCCTTGAGCAGGAAGGGATCGAGGCCGCCATTGTGGTCGACGCTCTTGATCGCGTTGGTGGAGACGCGCAGGCGCACGTTGCGGCCCAGCGCTTCGCTGATGAAGGTCACGTTGACCAGGTTCGGCAGGAAGCGGCGCTTGGTCTTGATGTTGGAGTGGCTGACCGTGTGGCCGACCTGGGGGCCCTTGGCCGTCAATTCGCAGCGGCGAGACATGGCAAAATCCTCAATCTTTCCCAACGATGTGCGGCCGCCATTCGGGGCGCCACGGGCAAATTCTCTGTCCTTGCAGGGAGCGGGCGGACGTATAGGGGGGAAGCGGCGGGACGTCAAGGTTTTGGGGCGGCTGGGATGCCAGTTTCGCGCCCAGCACTCGGTGTCATCGCCCGCGAAGGCGGGCGATCCAGTATTCCGAGAAAGCGCGGCTAGAGTCGAGGGGCCGCGGCGTACTGGATGCCCCGCCTTCGCGGGGCATGACAGGCGGGGCATGACAGCGGTGGAGGTGGCGGGGTGAGGTGCGCGGTTCTGACCCGCCCCGATCACCAAAACGGCAATGATTATCGCGCCTTACCATCACATAAAGGGCGTATTCGCGCCCGAAGAGTCCAGTGGAGTTCCGGACGCGGATAGGCCCGGACACATTGCTTGGCGCGCTATTTGGCTTAAGTAACAACCGTTCGCGCCCCGATTGGATTGTTTCGTGCTCACAACGCCTCATCTTGCGCCAAGTCTGCGTCCAAATGAGCTGCGCCCAAATGAGCTGCGCTCAGCGAAGCGGCGCGCAAGGAATCCACGCGCAAGTCATCCGCGCTCTGCCGGCCGCTGGGTCATGGCGGCCCTTGGCGGGCTGGTCTTGGCGTGGGCGGCGGAGCCCGCGGCGGCGCAGGGCAAGCTCGAGGCGCAATACGAGGCGACGCTGTCGGGCATTCCCGTCGGCCGAGGCGCCTGGAACATCGACATCCAGGACGATGTGTTCGCGGCCGCGGCCTCCGGCGGCACTTCGGGGCTGCTGAAATCCTTCGCGGGCGGGTCGGGCACCGGCGCCTCGCAAGGCCGCGTGGTCAACGGCGCGCTGGTCGCGACCGGCTACCAGGCCTCCACCACCACCTCGAAGAAGACCGAAGAGATCCGCATCACGCTCGACAAGGGCAATGTGAAGGATTTTGCCATCCTGCCGGAGCCGCCGGTCGATCCCGACCGCATCGTCGTCACCGACGCGCATCGCCGCGGCGTCTGGGACCCGATGACGGCCTCGCTGGTGCGCGTCTCAGGCACCGGCGACGTGCTGTCGGCGGACGCCTGCCACGGCAGCGCCGCCGTGTTCGACGGCCGCATGCGCTACGAGCTCAAGCTCGATTTCAAGCGCATGGAAAACGTGAAGGCGGAGAAGGGCTATCACGGCCAGGTCGTGGTCTGCTCGCTCTACTTCGTGCCCATCGCCGGCTACATTCCCGACCGCCCCGTGATCAAATATCTCGCCGCCCAGCGCAATATCGAGGTCGCGTTCGCGCCGATCGCCGGAACGCGCATCCTGGTCCCGTTCTGGCTGAAAGTGCCGACGCCGCTCGGGCCGGCCATGCTGGAAGCCACCAGCTTCATCACCACGGCCCAGCCGCCCAGGATCGCGAAGACGCAGTAGGGCGCTGCAGTTGCCGCTGCCGTAGCCCGGATGGAGCGTAAGCGTAATCCGGGTTCTTTGCTTCGGCCCCGCATTCCGCTTCGCTCCATACGGGCTACGACCCCGCCTTTTTGGTAAAAATAAACATCAATGATTTCAATGGCATCCCTACTGTGCATGGGGTTGTTTTCGCACTTTTTGTTTGGGAGGGCTCCAGGGCCGGGAATCCATTTGACTCCTCCCCGATTCTGATTCGACTCCGCGCCGTCCCCAGCTTTAACGAATCCGCCACCGAAACGTCGCTTGTGCGGCGGGCCAAAACTCCATCTAGTGCGAACCACTAAGCCTCCCGCGACATCTTGCGAGAACGGAACAGGACTCAAGGGGGAGTCAGCGATTCGGCCGCGATTCGTTCTCAACTCGTTCCGAAGCTTAAAGCCAACGGGAAAAGCGTCGCAAAGTGAGACAGTTGCGCGGGATTTGGGAAGGGGCGCCGCATTCTCCGCCGTCATGCCCCGGCTTGACCGGGGCATCCAGTACGCCGCGCCCTCTCGGTTTGATCTGCGCCGCCTCTGGAATACTGGATCGCCCGGTCGAGCCGGGCGATGACAGCGATGTGTGAGGCCGGCCCTTCGCGCCACCGCCCCAAAACAGCACTGACATTCGCCCCAATCGCCATTACCTAATCCCCCAGATGCCTTTTTCCTCCTCCCCCTTCGCTTCCGAGCGGCTTCCCGGCGCCGGCGTCACTGCGGTGCTTGGGCCCACCAACACCGGCAAGACCCATCTCGCCATCGAGCGGATGCTCGCGCATCCCTCCGGCATGATCGGGCTGCCGCTGCGTCTGCTGGCGCGCGAGGTCTACAACAAGATCGCAGCAAGGGTCGGCCCCGATGCCGTCGCGCTTGTGACCGGCGAGGAAAAGATCAAGCCGAAAGCGCCGCGCTACTGGGTCTCGACCGTGGAGGCGATGCCGCGCGATCTCGACGTCTCGTTCCTCGCCGTCGACGAGGTGCAGATCGCCTCTGATCTGGAGCGCGGCCACGTCTTCACCGATCGCATCCTCAACCGCCGTGGCCGCGACGAGACGCTGCTGCTCGGCGCAGCGACGATGCGGCCCATTATCGAGCGGCTGCTGCCGGGCGTCTCCATGATCACGCGGCCGCGTCTGTCGCAGCTGGAATTCGCCGGCGACCGCAAGATCACGCGGCAGCCGCGCCGCACCGCCATCGTCGCCTTCTCGGCCGACGAGGTCTACGCCATCGCCGAGCTGATCCGCCGTCAGCATGGCGGCGCCGCCGTGGTGCTGGGCTCGCTCTCGCCGCGCACCCGCAACGCGCAGGTCGCGATGTTCCAGAACGGCGAGGTCGATTACCTCGTCGCCACCGACGCGGTCGGCATGGGGCTCAATCTCGACGTCGACCACGTCGCCTTCGCCTCCGACCGCAAGTTCGACGGCTACCAGTTCCGCCGCCTGACGCCGTCCGAATTCGGCCAGATCGCCGGCCGCGCCGGCCGCGCCACCCGCAATGGCACCTTCGGCACCACCGGCCGCTGCGCACCGTTCGAGCCCGAGCTCGTCAATGCGCTGCAGAACCACACCTTCGATCCCGTGAAGGTTTTGCAATGGCGCAATTCGAAGCTGGATTTCGCTTCCCTCGGCGCGCTCCAGGTCTCGCTGAACCTGGCCCCCGGCCACGAGGCGCTGACGCGCGCGCCCATCGCCGAGGACATGCGCGTGCTCGACCACGCCGCCCGCGACGCTGAGGTGCGCGATGTCGCGCATGGCAAGGATGCGGTGGAACGGCTGTGGGAGGCCTGCCAAATCCCCGACTACCGAAAGCTGTCGCCGGCCGCCCATGCCGAGCTGGTGACGACGCTGTACGGCTTCCTGATGCGGAAGGGATGCATCCCCGACGCCTGGTTCAGGACCCAGATCGACCAGGCCGACCGCGTCGACGGCGATATCGACACGCTGTCGGCCCGGATCGCGCAGATTCGCACCTGGACCTTCGTCGCCAACCGTCCCGACTGGCTGAAAGACCCCGAACGGTGGCAGGGGATCGCCCGCGAGGTCGAAAATAAATTATCGGATGCGCTCCATGAACGCTTGACTGAGCGTTTCGTTGATCGCCGGACCAGTGTATTGATGCGCCGCCTGCGGGAGAACACGAGCTTGAATACTGAAATCGGCAAGACCGGCGAAGTCATCGTCGAAGGCCATGTCATCGGCCGCCTCGATGGCTTCACCTTTGCACCGGATGCGGCGGAAGCCGGCTCCGATGCGAAAGCGTTGCAGGCTGCAGCGCAGGCCGTGCTCGCCGGCGAGATCAACGCGCGCGCCGAAAAACTGGGCAATGCGCCGGACGAGCAGTTCGTGCTGACTTCGGAAGGCATCATCCGCTGGACCGGCGATGCCGTGGCGCGGCTGTCTGCCGCAGAGGACGCGCTGCATCCGCGCATCCGCATCATCTCCGACGAACGCCTCACGGGCGCCCCCCGAGACAAGGTGCAGGCCCGGCTCGAGCTCTGGCTCAAGACGCATATCGAAAAGCTGCTCGGGCCGCTGTTCGAGCTCAGCAAGGCCGAGGACGTCACCGGCATCGCCCGCGGCATCGCCTATCAGCTCGTGGAGGCGCTCGGCGTGCTGGAGCGCCCGAAGATCGCCAACGAGCTGAAGGACCTCGACCAGCCCTCGCGCGCGACCTTGCGCAAATATGGCGTCCGCTTCGGCGCCTATCACCTCTATTTCCCCGGCCTGCTCAAGCCGGCCGGGCGTGCTCTGGCCGCGCTGCTCTGGGCGCTGAAGCAGGATAATGTCGATCCCTCCGCGCTGTCGGGCGCGCAGCATCTGGCAAGCTCCGGCCGCACCTCGTTCCCGGTGGACAAGCAGCTGCCGCGCGATGCCTATCGCGTGCTCGGCTACAAGCAGGCCGGCGAGCGCGCCGTGCGCGTCGATATCCTGGAACGTCTTGCCGACCTGATCCGTCCGGCGCTGGCCTGGCGCGAGAACGCGTCCGGCGAAAAGCCCGCCGGTGCGTTCGACGGCCGCAGCTTCGTGGTGACGCAGGCGATGACCTCGCTCACCGGTTCGGCCGGCGAAGATTTTGCCTCCGTGCTCCGCGCGCTCGGCTATCGCATGGACAAGCGCCCGCCGCTGCCGGCGAAGCCGGCCGTTGCGGAGACGCCGGCTGCGGAAGCAAGCACTGAAGCTCCGGCAGAAACGCCGGTCGAGGACGCCGCAGTGCCTGCGGAAACCGCGATCGAAGCCGCCGCCGAGCCTGTGACCGTCGAAGACGCGCCCGGCATGGAGCAGCACGACGAGCCCGTGCAAGACGAGCCGGCGCTCGAAGCCTCCGTCACGCCGGAAGACGCTCCCGGCATCGCGCCGCCTGCGGAAGAGGCTGCGGCACCCGTTGAAGCCGCCGAAACCGCACCTGCCGAGACCGCACCTGCCGAGACTGCGGCAGCCGAAGCCGCTGCGTCGGCCGATGCGGCAGCACCTGTGGAGGCCGCGGCCACGCCCGCTGAGCCCGAGCTCATCGAGGTCTGGCGTCCCGCCGGCCGTCATGACGATCGCAAGCCGCGCCACGAGCGCCACCGCAACCAGCGTCATCACCAGCCGCGTCCGCAGGCGACTGCTGAAGCCGGCGCTGCGCCTGCCGAAGGCGAAGCCCAGCCTGCCGCCGACGGCGAGAAACGCGGTGAGCGTCATCGCCATGGCGGCGGTCATCGCCGGGATTCCGGCCGCGATGGCGGCAGGGACTTCCGCAAGCCGCGCGAAGGCGGCGCCGAAGCCGCGCCGCGTCCCGAGGGGCGCGACGACAAGAACCGTCGCTTCGAGGGCAAGAATGGCGGCAACAAGGACCGCGACAACAAGGATCGCAACAAGGGCAAGTTCGGTGGCGGCGATCGCGACAAGGGTCGCGACAACCGTGGCCGCGACCGCGACAAGGGCCGCGACCGCCAGGGCGGACCCTCGCTGCGTCCCTATGCATCGAGCGCCAATCCGCGCGAACGCGATCGTCCTGTCGATCCGAACTCGCCGTTTGCAAAACTCGCTGCGCTAAAGGAGCAGCTGTCCGGGCGTAAGGAGTAGCGTAGCGTTTTCAAGCGAAGTGCGGAGCGGTTCGCGTGAAGAAAACGCGTCAGAGGGAATAGGGTCACGACCGAGCGGCAGCGCATCGACAAATGGCTATGGCACGCGCGGGTGGTGAAGGCGCGCACCTCCGCTGCCGAGCTTGTCGAGTCCGGCCATGTTCGCGTCAACGGTGCACGCGAGAAATCGCCGGGGCATGCGATCAAGATCGGCGACGTGCTCACCATCGCGCTCGATCGCACTGTGCGCGTCTTGAAAGTCACCGCCTTCAACGAACGCCGCGGCGATGCCGCCTCGGCCCGTGTGCTCTACGAAGAGCTCGGTGAAGGCCATCCGAATTCTCAGCGCAATTAATTGCGCTTTGAATTCATTTCTTGGTCGATCAAGCGCATAAAGCCGTCATGATCGGCCGTTCCTGAGCTTGCGGCGCCGGGCCATCCGCGCTACGCAAGCCGCGACTTTTAAAAGAGCTTTTCGGAGCGTTGGATGACTTACGTCGTCACTGAAGCGTGCATCAAGTGCAAGTACACCGACTGCGTCGAGGTCTGCCCGGTCGATTGTTTCTACGAGGGCGAGAACATGCTCGTCATCCATCCTGACGAGTGCATCGATTGCGGCGTGTGCGAGCCGGAATGTCCCGCCGATGCCATCAAGCCGGACACGGAACCGGGCCTGGAAAAGTGGCTCACGGTCAACGCCGACTACGCCAAGAGCTGGCCGAACATCACCCAGAAGAAAGAATCACCTGCCGACGCCAAGGATTTCGACGGCATGGAGGGCAAGTTCGACAAGTATTTCTCCGCGAACCCCGGCTCCGGCGACTAATTCGGGTCAAACTTAACCCTATTAGCGGCGTTACCGCCGAAAACCAGCCCTTAAGACCCCTAAATCATTGATTTTTGCGGGAAATGTGCTATATTGGGCACATTGAGCCGAACCCTGGTTAGCCCCGTCGGCCCCGTTGGGTTCCCGTGAAACCAAATGTCGAACAGGGGCGTGGCAGTTTCCGCGCGCAGGCTGTGTCACAGAAAACGCGTAAAAAGAGTACTTCAGCGAAGGCTTCCCATAAGGACGCCAAGAAAGTCGCCGCGGCCAGCCGTAGCGCATCCAAGGGTCGGACCGCGACTAAGGCGCCGGCTGCAAAGTCCTCGAAGAACAAAAGAAGCGCAATGCCTAACAAGACTGCCAAGCCGGCCGCGAAAGCGACCGTTGCCAAGCCTGTTGCCGCCAAGCCTGCCGCCAAGCCTGCCGCCAAGCCCGCTGTTGCCAAGACGCCCGCTGCCAAGGCTCCCGCTGCCAAGCCCGCCGCGCCAAAGGCTCCTGTTGCGGCTGCTCCTGCCAAGGCTCCCGTCGCTGCCGCCAAGCCGGCCGTGAAGCCCGCGGCTGTTGCGCCGAAGGTCGAGGAAAAGAAGGTCGTGACCCAGCGTCAGGGCTTCAAGGCCAACGAATTCGTCGTCTATCCCGCCCACGGCGTCGGCCAGATCCTGGCCATCGAGGAGCAGGAGATTGCCGGCGCGAAGCTCGAGCTGTTCGTCATCAACTTCATCAAGGACAAGATGACGCTGCGCGTGCCGACCGCCAAGGTCGCCAATGTCGGCATGCGCAAGCTGTCCGAGCCCGCGCTGGTGAAGCGTGCGCTCGAGACCCTCAAGGGCCGTGCCCGCGTCAAGCGCACCATGTGGTCGCGCCGCGCCCAGGAATACGAAGCGAAGATCAACTCGGGCGACATCGTCGCGATCGCGGAAGTCGTGCGCGACCTCTATCGCTCCGAATCGCAGCCCGAGCAGTCCTACAGCGAACGCCAGCTCTATGAAGCCGCGCTCGACCGTCTCTCCCGCGAGATCGCGGTGGTGCAGCACTCGACCGAGACCGAAGCGGTCAAGGAGATCGAGGCCCAGCTCGCCAAGAGCCCGCGTCGCACCGGCGCCAAGTCCGAAGCCGCCGAAGGCGAAGCCGACGCCGAGGGCGATAGCGACGAGACCGAGGGCGGAGCCACGGTCGCCGACGAGGCCGCGTAAGCGGCTCGCGCGTCGATCGCAACAGATCAAAAGCCCGGCCGTTTGGCCGGGCTTTTTGTTTGGGGCGCCGGATGATCTTGCTCGGTCCGTAGGGTGGGTTAGCCGAAGGCGTAACCCACGATGCTGCCGCAAAGAAGTGGTGGGTTACGCTTCGCTAACCCACCCTACAAAGTTAACCAACCTCACTTCACCGGCCGCTTCTCGAGCTTCCGCGCCAGCGTCCGCCGGTGCATCCCGAGCCGTCTTGCCGCTTCCGAGATGTTGAAATCGGTCTCGATCAGGGTCTGGTGGATGCGTTCCCATTCCAGCGTCTTGATCGATGTCGGCCGGGCGTCGAGCGCAACCTCGGCATTGCCTGCGGCCTTGTTGAAGGCGGCCTCGATGTCGTCGGTGTTCGACGGCTTGGCGAGATAGTGGCATGCGCCGAGCTTGATGGCCTCGACCGCGGTGGAAATGCTGGCGAAGCCCGTCAGCACCACGATCAACATCTCCGGATCGTGCGTGTGCAAGAGTTCGACACAGGCGAGCCCCGAGGCGCCGCCGAGCTTGAGGTCGACGACGGCATAGCCGAACGATCGCTCCTCCAGAACTTTCCGCACGTCCTCGATCGAGGCGGCGAGCACGACCTCGTAGTCGCGGCGCTCGAACGAACGCTTCAGGGTGCGGGCGAAGCCGGCATCGTCCTCGACGACGATGAGCGAACGGTCAGGCGTCAAAGCTGCCTCCGATCGCGAGCGTGGCGAGCGGCAGCGTGAGGCGGACCGTGGCGCCGCGCTTCCTGTGGTTCTCGGCAGTCACGCTGCCGCCAAGCTTGCGCACCACATTCACCACCAGGAACAGGCCGAGCCCGCCGCCGGCGCGGCCCTTGCTCGACTGATAGGGCTTTCCGAGCTGTGCCAGCATCTCCGGCGCAAAGCCGGGGCCGCGATCGCTGATCGACAGCACGAGATTATCGCCCTCGCGCTCGGCAACGAGCTCGACCCAGTCGCGCGAGACCTCGTAGGCGTTGTCGAGCACGTTGAAGATCACCTGTTTCAGCGCGACGTCTGAGGCGATCGCGACGTCTTCGCCGAAGGTGTTGACGAAATACAGCGTGCGCGCCGAGCGCGCGTCGCGCCACTCTTCCACCAGCGCCGTGACGAAAGCCGCCACCGTCGTCGGCGACGATCCTTCGCCGCGGGCTTCGCCCGCCGACACCAGAATGCCTGTCACGATCGACTTGCAGCGTTGCAGCGAGGTCTCCATCTCCGCGAGGTCCTCGGCCAGCTCCTGATCGGCGGCAAGGTCGGGCATGCGGCGCCAATCGCCGAGGATGACCGAGAGCGAGGCGAGCGGCGTCCCGAGCTCGTGAGCCGCGCCGGAGGCGAGCAGGCCCATGCGCACGATATGATCCTGCTCGGCGGCATGCTGGCGCAGCGCCGCCAGATGCGCGTCGCGCTCGCGCAAATTCCTGTTGATGCGGGTGACGAACACCACCAGCAGCACGGCGTTGAGCACGAAGCCCAGCAGCATGCCGGCAACCGTGAGCGTATAGGTCTCGCTCAGCGGGTTCGGCGGCAGATCGAGCGGCCGATAGGCGACGGTCAGCCAGACGAAGCTCGCGCAGGTCAGCGCGACCAGCGACCAGGTCGAGCGGCCATCGAGCAGCACCGCGCCCAGCGTCACCTGGAGCAGGAACAGCGAGGTGAAGGGATTGGTGGCGCCGCCGCTGAGATAGAGCTGCGCGGTCAGCGCAGCGACGTCCAGCATCAGGGCGACCAGCAGCTCGTTGTTGGTGATCGCGGCGCGATGGCGCACCCACACCAGGCTGGAGACGTTGAGAAATATCAGTGCGCCGATCACCGCGCCCATGCGGGTGAGAGGCAGGGGAATGCCGAGCCAGACATGCACGCCGCCGATAGTCACGATCTGCCCGACCACTGCGGTCCAGCGCAGCTGGATCAGCAGCGCCATGTTCTTGCGGTTGGTCTCGTCGTCGGTCGGCGCAGCGCCGATCAGCTCGCTGCGCGCGTCCGCCTGCGATTGCAGCGTGACGGCGACATGCGTTCTTCCGTCGTCAGGTGGGCTCGACGATCGTTCCAGCATCTGATCCCGTCCTGCGGGCGTCGGCATCGGAGCCGTCGGCCGCTTCGTGGACGAAGCCGCTCCAGGGCTTCCTGCGGCGGAACAGCCCGCCGCCGAATGTGACGATAAGTCTGCCGGCTAGCATGAAAGCCAGGGCAAACCACGTCAGCGCGTAGATCAGGTGGTTATTGGGAAAGCTGATCACGGTCAATCCGCCGATTGGGCCGCCGCCGGATTGTGATCCAGCGTCGGCATCGACGAAGAAGGGCGCGACATGGTCGAGGCCGCGTGCCGCCGCAATCGCGGCAACATCCCGCGAGTACCAGCGATTATGCTCAGGCACGTTGGTCCTGAGGAATCCGCCTTTTGGCTCCGTGATGCGCAAGAGGCCGGTGATCTCGACCTGGCCGTCCGGATTGCCGTCCCGGCGCGTCGACGCGTCGCGCCGGTCGGACGGCACGAAGCCACGGTTGACCAGGACCAGCGTGCCGTCGCTACGCCGAAGCGGTGTCAGCACCCAATAGCCCGGGCCTTCCTCGGTGACGGCCTGAACCAGCGTCTCACGGTCATGCATGAAACGGCCGCTGACGCTGACATGCCTGTATTCGTCGTTTGCGGCGGAGACGGTCGGCCATGCCGCCGGCGAGGGGATCGGCTGGGCCGGGGCATGAACGCGCTGCTCGACGCGGTCGATCAGCGCCAGCTTCCAGGCGCGGCGTTCGATCTGCCAGACGCCGAGCGCGATCAGAAGTGCAATGGCCGCGAGCGAGAGGACCGTGAGCCACAAGGACGGGTGCGCAGCGTCGCGGCGCGCCCCGTTTGCCTTGCTCGTCTCGGTCCGGATTTCGTTCATTTCATCCCGTTCATCTGGTGGATCGGCATCATGTTGCTGTTGAGATGGTTCATCACCCACAGCGAACCGGACAGGGCGATCACCACCATGACGATGGTGAAGATCAGCGCCATCATACTCCAGCCGTTCTCGGACGTCGTGTTCATGTGCAGGAAGTAGATCATGTGCACGACGATCTGCACGACCGCGAAGGCCATGATCACGAGCGCGGTGATCTGCTTGCTCGGAAGCGCGCCGCTCATCACCAGCCAGAAGGGGATCGCGGTGAGTACGACCGAGAGCACGAAGCCGAGCATGTAGGTCGAGAACGAGCCGTGCGCGTTGGCATGGCCGTCACCATGGTGATGATCGTCCGCGTGGGCGACGTGAGTATCGGTGTTCATCGCAGAACTCCCAGGAGATAGACGAAGGTGAAGACACCGATCCAGACCACGTCCAGGAAGTGCCAGAACATCGACAGGCACATCAGGCGGCGGCGGTTGGCCTCGATCAGGCCGAACTTCCAGACCTGCACCATCAGGGTCACCAGCCAGATCAGGCCGCAGCTGACGTGCAGGCCGTGCGTCCCCACCAGGGTGAAGAAGGCGGACAGGAAGGCGCTGCGCTGCGGCGTCGCGCCTTCATGGATCATGTGGGCGAACTCCGACAGCTCGATGCCGATGAACGCGGCGCCGAACAGGCCGGTGATCGCCAGCCAGATCTGGGTCTGGGCGATCTTGTTCTGCTGCATCGTCAGCATCGCAAAACCATACGTGATCGACGATAGCAACAGCATCGAGGTGTTCACCGCGACCAGCGGCAGCTCGAACAAATCCTTCGGCGCCGGACCGGCGGCGTAGTTGCCGCCGAGCACGCCGAAGGTGGCGAACAGGATCGCGAAGATGAGACAGTCGCTCATCAGGTAGATCCAGAAGCCGAGCGAGGTGCTGTAGCCTTCCGGATGCGGGTGTTCGTCGGCGAGGTAGAACACCGGCTCGCCGGTTTGCGTGGGATTGACAGCGACAGTCATTTACTTGGCTCCGGCGAGCAGTTTGGTGCGCGCGTCCTCGGCCCGGATGACGTCCTCGGCCGGAATGTCGAAATCGCGGTGATAGTTGAAGGTGTGACCGATGCCGACGGCGAGCATCGCGATGAAGCTCGCGGCGGCCAACCACCAGATGTACCAGATCAGGCCGAATCCCATCGCGGTGGCAAGGCCGGCGAGGATGATGCCGGTGCCGGTGCTGCTGGGCATGTGGATCGGCTTGAACCCGGTGAGCGGGCGCTGATAACCGCGCCTCTTCATGTCCCACCACGCGTCATTGTCGTGAACGACAGGAGTGAAGGCGAAGTTGTAGGCCGGCGGCGGCGAGGAGGTCGCCCATTCCAGCGTACGCGCATCCCAGGGATCGCCGGTGACGTCCTTGAGCTGCTCGCGCCTGAGGAAGCTGACTGCGAACTGCATCAGCATCGAGAGGATGCCAAGGAAGACCAGGAAGGCGCCAATGCCGGCGACGATGAACCAGATCTGCAGGCTCGGATCGTCGAACACGCGGAGGCGGCGGGTCACACCCATCAGGCCAAGCACATAGAGCGGCATGAAGGCGAGATAGAAACCCGTGACCCAGAACCAGAACGACAGCTTGCCCCAGAACGGGTCGAGCTTGAAGCCGAACGCCTTCGGGAACCAGTAGCCGATACCGGCGAACGCGCCGAATACGACGCCGCCGATGATCACGTTGTGGAAGTGCGCGATCAGGAACAGGCTGTTGTGCAGGACGAAGTCGGCCGGCGGCACCGCGAGCAGCACGCCGGTCATGCCGCCGAGCACGAAGGTCAGCATGAACGCGATCGTCCACATCATCGGCAGCTCGAAGCGGATGCGGCCGCGATACATCGTGAACAGCCAGTTGAACATCTTCGCGCCCGTCGGGATCGAGATGATCATCGTGGTGATGCCGAAGAAGGAGTTGACGCTGGCGCCCGACCCCATCGTGAAGAAGTGGTGCAGCCAGACCAGGTACGACAGGATGGTGATGACCACCGTGGCGTAGACCATCGAGGTGTAGCCGAACAGCCGCTTGCCCGAGAAGGTCGAGGTCACTTCCGAGAAGATGCCGAAGGCGGGGAGAACCAGGATGTAGACCTCGGGATGACCCCAGATCCAGATCAGGTTCACGTACATCATCGGGCTGCCGCCGAAATCGTTCGTGAAGAAGTTGGTGCCGACGTAGCGGTCGAGAGAGAGCAGCGCGAGCACGACGGTCAAAACCGGAAAGGAAGCGACGATCAGCACGTTGGTGCAGAGCGCGGTCCAGGTGAACACCGGCATCCGCATCATGGTCATGCCGGGGCACCGCAGCTTGACGATGGTGCAGATCAGGTTGATGCCGGACAGTGTCGTTCCGACGCCCGCGACCTGTAGTCCCCATATGTAATAGTCGACGCCGACATCCGGACTGTAGCCGATGTTCGACAGCGGCGGATAAGCGAGCCACCCGGTGCGGGCGAATTCGCCGATGAACAGCGAGGCCATCACCAGCACCGCGCCGCCGACCGTCATCCAGAAGCTGAAATTATTCAGGAACGGGAACGACACGTCGCGCGCACCGATCTGGAGCGGCACGACGAAGTTCATCAGGCCGGTGACCAGCGGCATCGCCACGAAAAAGATCATGATCACGCCGTGGGCGGTGAAGACCTGGTCGTAGTGATGGGAGTTGAGATAGCCCTCCGAGCCGCCGAAGGCGAGGGCCTGCTGCAACCGCATCATCAGCGCGTCGGCGAAGCCGCGCAGCAGCATCACGATGCCGAGGATCATGTACATGATGCCGATGCGCTTGTGGTCGACGCTGGTGAACCACTCGCTCCAGAGATAACCCCAGACGCGGAAATAGGTCAGGCCGGCAAACATGATGAGGCCGCCGGTCGCCACCACGGCAAAGGTGCCGACGACGATCGGCTCGTGCAGCGGCAGCGATTCGACGGTGAGCCGGCCGAAGATGAGCTTGAGAAGATCAGGAGACATGCGGGATCTCTTTACGAATCTGACTTCGGACGTTGTCCGAGGAAGAAGGACGAGGACTTCAGCGGCGTGAAACTCGGCCGCTTCAGGCCGGCGCCGAGCAGCGGCGCGGTGTCGAGAGGCGCCGTGATGGAGGCGGTGGTCCTGCCCTGCGGCGCATCGGGCGTGCAGGTGCCGGCGACGAAGGTCGGCTCCGGCCCAAGCGCCGTGCCGCGGCGGGCGTACTTGTCGTAGGCCAGCGGCAGCGTGTTGTTCAGGCCCTCATGGCCGAGGCCGCCCTTGGCGTCGATTGCCATCATCTCGCTCTGGCACATCTTGCCGGTCTCGACGCACATGTTGAGGATCAGGCGGTAGAGATCGGAATCGACGGTGCCGTAGCGCCGCACCGGCTCGTTCTGGCTGGGTTTTTCGAGCTGGAGATATTCGGCGCGGCCGAGCGAGCCGCCGCCGGACTTGGCGCTTGCGATCCAGGCGTCAAAGCCCTTGTCGTCGAGACCCTGGAAGTTGAAGTGCATGCCGGAAAAGCCGGCACCGCTGTAGTTCGCGGAAAAGCCCCGGTAGGTGCCGGCGTGGTTCACGACGGCGTGGAGCTTGGTCTCCATGCCCGGCATCGCGTAGATCTGGCCGGCCAGCGCGGGGATGTAGAACGAGTTCATCACCGAGGACGCGGTGATGCGGAAGTTGATGGGACGATCGACCGGAGCTGCCA
This sequence comes from Bradyrhizobium sp. MI1.3, assembly GCF_055811695.1. Classification (NCBI taxonomy): domain Bacteria; kingdom Pseudomonadati; phylum Pseudomonadota; class Alphaproteobacteria; order Hyphomicrobiales; family Nitrobacteraceae; genus Bradyrhizobium; species Bradyrhizobium sp. MI1.3. The sequence goes on from NZ_JBVVPQ010000021.1 coordinate 51,491, forward strand.
GATCGTTGACAGTGGCGATGCCGTAGTCCGGATAGATAAAGAGCCACTTCCAGTCGAGCGCGACGACGTCGACCTCGAGCGGGGCCTTGGACTGGTCCACGGCGCGGTCGGCATGGATGCGGCCGAGCGCGCGATAGGGGTCGAGCAGATGCGTGCCCATCCAGGTCAGCGCGCCCAGGCAAACGATGATCAAGAGCGGCGCCGACCAGATCACCAGCTCGAGGCTGGTCGAGTGGTCCCATTCCGGCTCGTAGCGGGCGTCGGTGTTAGACTGGCGATAGCGCCAGGCGAACAGCACCGTCAGCGCCATCACGGGCACGACAATCAGGAGCATCAGGACGGTGGAGATGATGACGAGGTCGCGCTGCTGCGCTGCGATATCGCCGGCCGGCGCCAGCACGACGTAGTTGCAGCCGCTGAGCGCAACCGCCAGGGGTAGCAGCGCTAGAATCTTGAAACGGGACAAGGGCCGAGCCTTATGAGAATGAGTTTCTTTTGCGGGGCCAAGGGGTAGCTGCGGCGCAGCAATCCGGACATTGGACAATTTGTCCAATGTTGCACTGCGGGATGTTGCGCCAGACAAGGCTAGATTGCCTGGCGCCTCGCCGGGCGGTCGGCTTTGGTTTTCAGGACGTTAAGGGCGCGCGAATGGCGATGGCACAGACCCCCGCAATGGCAGACCACTCGGGCGAGCACGGCCACGACCAGGCCAGTCCCGGCGAGATCGCTATCGGCGTCATCATCGGCCGCACCTCGGAATTCTTCGACTTCTTCGTCTTCGCGATCGCCTCGGTGATCGTGTTCCCGCGCCTGGTGTTCCCGTTCACGAGTGAACTGACCGGCACCCTCTATTCCTTCATGATCTTCGCGCTGGCCTTCATGGCCCGGCCGATCGGCACCGTCATTTTCATGACGGTCGACCGCGAATACGGCAAGACGGCCAAGCTGATCTCGGCGCTGTTCCTGCTCGGCACCGCCACCGTCGCGATCGCGTTCCTGCCCGGCTATCACGAGATCGGCGTTGCCGCGATCTGGCTGCTGGCGCTGGCGCGCATCGCACAGGGTCTGGCCTGGGGCGGCGCCTGGGACGGCATGGCCTCGCTGCTGGCGCTGAACGCGCCGCCTTCAAAGCGCGGCTGGTACGCGATGGTGCCGCAGCTTGGTGCGCCGCTCGGTCTGATCGTGGCGAGCGGGCTGTTCGCCTATTTCGCCGGAAATCTCTCGGCCGACGACTTCTTCGATTGGGGCTGGCGCTATCCGTTCTTCGTCGCCTTTGCCATCAACGTCGTGGCGCTGTTCGCGCGCCTGCGCATGGTGACGACGGAAGAATATGCCTCGCTGTTCGAGACCCGCGAATTGCAGCCCTCGCGCATCTCCGAGACGGTGGCGCGCGAAGGCCAGAACATCATGCTCGGTGCGTTTGCGCCGCTGGCAAGCTTCGCTCTGTTCCATATGGTCACGGTGTTTCCGCTGTCCTGGGTGTTCCTGTTCACCCGCGAAAGCCCGGTGCGCTTCCTGATCATCGAGATCGTCGCCGCCGTGTTCGGCGTCGGCGCGATCGTGCTCTCCGGCGTCATCGCCGACCGCGTCGGCCGCAAGTCGCTGCTGATGGGATCGGCGATCGCGATCGCGATCTACAGCGGCTTTGCCCCGCAGCTGCTCGATGCCGGCGCGTTCGGCGAGACCATCTACATGGTGATCGGCTTCATCCTGCTCGGTCTGTCGTTCGGCCAGTCGTCGGGTGCGATCGCCTCGAACTTCAAGCAGGCGTATCGCTACACGGCTTCGGCGCTGACCTCCGACATGGCCTGGCTGTTCGGCGCCGGCTTTGCACCGCTGGTCGCGCTGTTGCTGGCGACCAACCTCGGCGTCATCGCCTCGGGTGCGTACCTGCTGTCGGGCGCGTTCTGGACCTTGCTCGCGCTCTGGCTCAGCGGCCAGCGCGAGGCCGGCGATATGGACGCGGGGCGCTGATCGGGCGGAGCTTGTAGGCTGGGCAAAGGCGCGTAAGCGCCGTGCCCACCATCTTTCAATAATCCTGATCGGGAATGGTGGGCACGCTTCGCTTTGCCCACCCTACGGCAGTTTAGCGTACGTCAATCCGCCACGACCTTCACACGATCGCGCACCTTCACCTGCGCGTTGCGATCGAGCCCGTTGAGGACGCGAAAACGTTCGGCCGGGTGATCGACGCCAGCCATGCGGTGGGAGAGGGATTCCACGGTGTCGCCGGGCTGCACGGTGATGACCTTGATGCGCAGCGGGCGCGCGGCCTGGATCTCGTCGAGCGTCAGGCGGCGGAATGAACCGACGGTCTCGCGCGCATTGCGCTCGCTCTCGGTGGACTTCTGCCGTGCCGCGAAGATGAAGCGGTAGACGTCGCTGCCGAACCGCAGCGCATAGACCTTGAACTGCCACTGGTCGCCCTTGGCGGTGGCGGACGCAGCCGGAAAACCGTTGATGGTGATGTCCTCGGTGGAGGCCTTCTCGACGCCTTCCATCCAGCCGGAATTCAGGTAATCGCCGAGCGACTGTTCAGCCGGCACCCGCACGACGTCGAACCGCATCGCCTGCGAGCCGCCGTCGCGCACGCCGATCACGGCCTGCGCAGTGTTGTCGAGCGTAAAATTGTCCGGCGCCTGGAAGGTGAAGCCGAGCTTCGGATGCAGGAAGCGCCGGCCGCGGACAAAACCTTCGCTGGGGTCTTCGCCGTAGACGAGATTGTCGATCGCGGCGAGATAGGTCTCGCGGTCGCGCTCGCCGCCCTCTGGCGCTGCGTATTGCCGTGCGATGGTCTGCGCGTTCTGCACGCGCTCGGGCGTTGCCGGATGCGACGAGGTGAAATCCTGCGCGCGCGGATCGAGCGAGGTCTTGCCGACCTTCAGTTCGGCATTGCGCTCCATCGCCGAGAGAAAGCGTGCGGCACCATAAGGGTCGAAATGGGCCTTGGCGGAAATGCCGACGCCGACGCCGTCGGCCTCGAACTCCTGATTGCGCGAAAAGCTCGCCATCGTCAGCTTGGTCTTGGCGAGCGCGAGCGCGGTGAGATCGGGATCGTTGCTCATGTCGGTGACGACGCGGGTGACGATCGCGGCCTGGCGGGCCTGGTCCTCGCGCATCGCCGCGTGCTTGGACAGCACATGCGCCATCTCGTGGCTGAGCACGGAGGACAATTCCGACGTATCGCTCGCCAGCGCAAGCAGGCCCCGCGTGACATAGAGCTGGCCGTTCGGCAGCGCGAAGGCGTTCACCGCGCCGGAATTGAGGATCGTGACCCGGTAACCCTGGTCGGGCCGGTCGGACGCAGCGACCAGCCGGTCGACGGTCTTGGTGACGAGCGATTCGAGCCTGGGGTCGTCATAGGTGCCGCCATAGCTCGCCAGGATGCGCTCATGCTCCTTCTCGGTGGCGGGGGTCTGGGCGACGGCCGGCTTCGGCTTGGGCATCGCGACGGTCGGCGGGGCCGCCGCGGTCTGGAAGCGGCCCATATCGCCGCAGCCGCCAAGGGCTGAACCCAGCACGAGGCATAGCACAGCCGGCGCTGCCCGCAGGCGGCGTTCACCTTGTCCGTGCCGTCCTAGCACCCCATTCACGTCGCTTAACCCGTGCCTGGCCCTTTTTAGGGCCTTACCCCTGTCGGCTCGTTTGCGCCCAGCAACTCGATTTGTCCTACGAGGCGTATATCGATACGCGGCCCCGTATTCCCCTCAGCCCAGCCTCGGACACGAATACGTTTATTTTCCAGAGACTTAAGAGCGATCCCGGCGCTTTCGAACGCGGGTACCATGCGCTTTGAAATAGTCACGGCGAAGCCGCGTGTCCAGTTTCGTCCGAAGTTGAGGTAGGTCATTGCCCCAGCTTGCCGGACCGACAGGACTTTGCCTTCGACCACCACAAAACGCCCGATCCCCGCCAAAATATCGTCCGGACTTTCCGCGTTTTTTATGGCCGACGGGTCAGCCCAGCTGCCCTTTTTTTGGCGCCTCGCCTCGGCCTCCGACGCCATCAGGGCCGCCGCGCAGTCCTTATCGGCAATCTCGGCGGAGACGATGGCGTCGCCCTGGGCGAGGAGCGTCGCCTGCACGGAGATGTCGCTCTCGCCGACAAAGACCAGCGCGCCCTGGCGGCCATAGCGGTCAGGCGTGTCGTCGGCGCTGCGCAGGATCACGTCGTGCCCGACCAGCAGCGAGGTCAGCGCCTGCTTCGTGGTCGCGGTCGGCTCGATGCCGGTCAAGCGGATTTCCCGGCCGTCATCGAGCCGCAGACTGCGCGCATCGATCGCGGTGACGCGGCCTTCGCCCTGGGACTCGAACTGGCACGGGCTCGCGAATGCGCTCTGCCCCGCGACGAGAAGGATTGCGATCAGCTGAAGCCGTTGCGTCACGTTGCCCGGTGAGGTTGCGTTGCGCTCCAATTATAACTCAAGCGCGGTGGGGCGCGAAGACTGTTTGTTCATACTCCGTCATTGCGAGCGCAGCGAAGCAATCCAGAGTCCCTCAGAGGAAAGATCCTGGATTGCTTAGCTGCGCTCGCAATGACGGCGGAGGCACTCTTCCGCATCTCGTCATTCCGCTTTGCGGAAAGCGCGTGTTGATCGCTCATCTGCATCGTCCCGCGCGCTTGCTGCGCTGTCGCGCATGCGGCATGATTGCGGCAACACCAATAACCAAGCCGCCATCAGAGTACGGCGCGATAAGGGAGGCCTTTTTCGATGAAGCATGTTGTGTCGGGTATTTTTGCTGCTGCGTTGGCGCTGAGTGCAAGCGCCGCACAGGCCCAGGACAAGCCGCCACTGAAGATCGGCGGCATCCTCGACATGTCGAGCCTGTATGCCGACATCACCGGCCCCGGCAGCGAGACCGCGGCCAAGATGGCCGTGGAGGACTTTGGCGGTGAGGTGCTCGGCCGCAAGATCCAGGTGCTGGCTGCCGACCATCAGAACAAGGCCGATCTCTCCGCCAATATCGCCCGCGACATGCTCGACAATCAGGGCGTCGAAATGATCTATGACGTCGCGGCGTCCGCGACCGCGCTTGCCGCCGGCGAGATCGCGAAAGCGCGCAACAAGATCATCATGTTCAACGGCCCGGGCTCGATCCGCCTCACCAACGAGGCCTGCGGTCCCTACACCATTCACTATGTGTTCGACACCTACGGCCAGGCCAATGTGACCGGCCTTGCGGCCGTGAAGTCGGGCCTCGACACCTGGTACTTCCTCACCGCCGACTACGCCTTCGGCCAGGATCTGGAGAAGGACACCAGCGCCGTCGTGACCAAGACCGGCGGCAAGGTGCTCGGCAGCGTGCGCCATCCGCTCAACACGTCGGATTTCTCGTCGTTCCTGCTGCAGGCCCAGGCCTCGAAAGCAAAGGTGATCGGGCTCGCGAACGCCGGCGGCGACACCGTCAACGCCATCAAGCAGGCGGCCGAGTTCGGCATCACCAAGGGCGGCCAGAAGGTCTCGCCGCTGCTCGCCTTCGTGACCGACATCGACTCGATCGGGCTCGAGACCGCGCAGGGCCTGTTGCTTGCGGAGGCCTTCTACTGGGATCTCAACGACGACACCCGCGCGTTCTCGAAGCGCTTCCAGGAGCGCATGAAGCGGCCGCCGACCTCGGCGCAAGCCGGTGTCTATTCGTCCGTGACGCACTATCTGAAAGCAGTGAAGGCGGCCGGCACGACCGATGCCGCGACGGTGATGAAAGTGATGAAGGAGACACCGATCAACGACTTCTTCGCCAAGAATGGCAAGATCCGCGAGGACGGCCGCATGTTGCACGACATGTACCTGTTCGAGGTCAAGAAGCCGTCGGAATCCAAGGGCCGCTGGGACGACTACAAGCTGCTCGCCACGGTGCCCGGCAGCGAGGCGTTCCAGTCGCTGGAGCAGTCGCGCTGTCCGCTGGTGAAGAAATAAACACCGTCATTGCGAGGAGCGAAGCGACGAAGCAATCCAGGCTGTCTCCGCGGAAACGCTTCGCTCGCAATGACGAGTGTGGTGATAGATCAAGCAAAACAACGACAAGGGAGACGTCCCATGAACGACATGGTTCTGCAGAAGCTCGAGGGTGGGCTGCTCACCATCACCATGAACCGGCCCGAGCGGAAGAACGCGCTCAACCCGGACATGGTCGCCGGGCTGGTCGTGGCGGCGCGTCGCGCGGCTGATGATCCGGAGGTGCGCGCGGTCTTGTTGAAGGGCGCGGGCGGCTCGTTCTGCGTCGGCGGCGACGTCAAGTCGATGGCGGAGGGCCGGGCGCCGCTGCCGTTCGAAGTGAAGATGGCGAACCTGCGCCGCGGCATGGAGGTGTCGCGCATCCTGCACCAGATGCCGAAACCCGTGGTGGCGCAGCTCGATGGCGCGGCGGCCGGCGCGGGTCTGTCGATGGCGCTGTCGTGCGACCTCCGCGTCGCCTCCGAATCCTGCAAGATCACGACCGCGTTCGCAAAAGTCGGCTTCTCCGGCGATTACGGCGGCACCTATTTCCTCACCCAGCTGCTCGGCAGTGCGCGGGCGCGCGAGCTCTATCTGACCTCGCCGGTGCTGACCGCGAAGGAGGCTCATGCGATCGGCATGGTGACCAAGGTCGTCCCCGACGCCGAGATCGACGCGGCCGCGCACGAGCTCGCGCTGTCGCTGGCGCAAGGCCCGTCGATCGCGCTCGGCTTCATCAAGCGCAACATCAACAATGCCGAGCATCTCGCGCTGGAGGATTGCTTCGACGGCGAGGCGATCCACCACACCCGCTGCAGCGACACCGAGGATCACAAGGAGGCCGCAAAGGCGTTCGTCGAGAAGCGCAAGCCGACCTTCAAGGGCGCATGACGATGGCGCCCTATATGCGGTTGCGGCAGATCTGCCTGGTCGCGCCGCAGCTCGCGCCCGTGATCTCCGACATCGCTGATATCATGGGCCTCGCTGTCTGCTACCGCGACGGCAATGTTGCGAAATACGGCCTGGAGAACGCGCTGCTGCCGGTCGACACGATCCTGCTGGAGGTGGTCGCGCCGTTCAAGGACGGCACCACGGCCGGCCGCTTCATCGAGAAGAGCGGCGGGCGCGGCGGCTACATGGCGATCTTCTGCTGCAACGATCCCGACGAGCGCGGTCGTAACGCCAACGCGCTGGGCGTGCGCACCGCCAACGTCATCGACCACGCGCCCTATCACGGCGTGCAGCTCCACCCCCGCGACTGCCGGGCCGCCTTCATCGAGTTCAACCACACCGAAGGCAGCGACGACATTTTGGGGCCGTATCCACCTGCCGGCCCTGACTGGCAAAAATTCATCCGCAAGGACGTGACGCAGGCGCTGACGAGCGTGGAAATGCAGAGCCCGGACCCGCAACGGCTGGCCGAGCATTGGGGCAAGATCATCGGCGTTGCGCCGGGTGGCGATGCCGAACTGAAGCTGCCCAACGCAACATTCCGCTTCGTGAAGGGCGCCAGCGAAATCATGAGCGCGCTGGAGTTTCGGGTCACTGATGTTGCCGGCGTGCTGCATGCTGCGAGGGCGAAGGGACATGCCGTGGCGGGCAACGAGTTCTTGCTCGGTGGGGTGACGTTCCGCGTCAGTTGAGTGCTTGGTAGTGATCCGTCACCCTGAGGTGCTCACCTCTTCGGCGAGCCTCGAAGGGCGACGGCCACCGGCGGGGCCGCTCATCCTTCGAGGCTCCCCGCACGGTGCTATGCACCGCGCGGCTCGCACCTCAGGATGACGGTCTGGATACGGCGGGTGCACGAAGAATAAGAAGGGGATCACTCCATGCCGCATCCGCTCGATAGCTTCTTTGCACCCGCCAGCATCGCGCTGATCGGTGCCTCGCGCGATCATGAGAAGATTCCGGGGCGGCTCTTGTCGATGTTGCGCAAGAACGAGTATCCCGGAAAAATCTATCCGGTGAACCCGAATTACGCCGAGATCGACGGCCTCATTTGCTACAAATCGATCACCGACATCGGCGCGCCGATCGATCTCGCAATCATCCTCATCCCCGCCCGCGCGGTGCTTGCCGCGCTCGAACAATGCGCCGCCGTCCGCGTGAAGAACGCCGTCATCATCTCCTCCGGCTTTGCCGAGGAGGGTGGGGAGAGCGCGGCGATGCAGGACGCGATCGCGGCGCTGGCGAGGCGGACCGGCATGCGGATTTCCGGTCCGAACGCCGAGGGCTTTTTCAGCCAGATGCAGCGCGTGGCGGCGACGTTCAGTCCCGCCGTGGACGTCAAGCCGGGCGTGGTGCCGCTGGTCGCCGCGACGAAGCGGATCGGCATCGTCGCGCAGAGCGGCGGCATCGGCTTTGCCTATTATCACCGCGCCAGCGCGCTCGGCATTGCCGTGAGCTATGTCGTCAGTGCCGGCAACGAATCCGATCTCGGGGCCGGCGAGTTCCTGGACTACATGGTGCAGGACGCTTCCACGGACGTGATCCTGCTGTTCATCGAAGGCATTCGCGACGTCGACAAGTTTCTCGCGGCAGCGCGGCGCGCGGCCGAGTTGAAAAAGCCTGTCATCGTGACGAAAGTCGGCCGCTCCGGCGCCGGAATGCGCGCTGCCGCCTCGCACACCGCGAGCATGGCCGGATGGTCGGCGGCCTACGACGCGGTGTTTGCCAAATATGGCTTCATCGTCTCCAACGATCTCGACGAAGCCCTGACGATCGCAGCGGTGCTTGCGAGCAATCCGTTGCCGAAAGGCGATCGCGTCGCCGTCGTCACCGTCTCCGGCGGTGCCGGCATCTGGGGCGCCGATGCCGTGGCGCTGCAAGGTTTGCAGATGCCGGAGCTCTCCGAAAAAGTCCAGGCGCAGATCAGGACGCTGATGCCGTCCTACGGAACCGCGCGCAACCCGATCGACGTCACCGCGCAGGGCGTGACCTCGGGCGGCTTGCAAAAGAGCGTCGATGTGCTCACCGCATCCGACGAGATCGACGCGATCCTGGTCGTGCTGTCGCTGTCGAGCGAGATCCGCAAGCCCTTTAGGGAAGCCGAGCTGACGCCGGTGCTGGCAGCGCAGCACAAGCCTGTGGTGTTCTATTCCTACACGGTGCCGTCCGATTTCGCCCGGCGCGAGCTTGCCAAATCCGGCGTCGTGGTGCTCTCGGGCCTCACCCATGTCGGCGTCGCGATGCGGCAACTCGTGGACTACGCCAAGTTCAAGCTCCAGAAGCCCTTGGACGTTGCGCAAGTCCCTGTGCGGGACATCTCTGCGCACCTGCAATCGCCGGCGCTCTCGGAAGCCGACAGCAAGGCATTGCTCCGCACCGCGGGCATCGCGCTGCCGGACGAAGTGCTGGTGAAGGACAAGGGCGGGCTCGACGACGCCGTCGCCCGCATCGGCTTTCCGCTGGTGCTGAAGATCCAGTCGCCGGACATCGCGCACAAGAGCGAGGTCGGCGGCGTGCGCGTCAATATCACCACAAAGGGCGAAGTGTTTCTGGCGTTCGAGGCGCTGCTCAACAACGCGCGCAAGCACAGGCCTGAGGCGGCCATCCAAGGTGTGCTGGTCGGCCCAATGGCGAAGCAGGGTGTCGAGATCATCATCGGCACGATGACGGACAAGACGTTTGGGCCGATGGTGATGGTGGGCCTCGGCGGCATCACGACAGAGCTATTCCGCGACGTCGTCTACCGCCCGGCGCCGGTCGGCGCAGAAGAAGCCGGCGCGATGCTGGCGCGCTTGAAAGCCGCACCGCTGCTGACAGGATTTCGCGGGGCCGCGATGGCGGATGTTGCGGCACTGTCGCAGTTGATCGCGGATATCTCTCTGCTTGCCGCGCAGCATGCAGAGGAGATCGCGGAGATCGAGCTCAACCCGGTGCTGGTGCACGCCGAAGGCCAGGGCGTGACCATCGTGGATGCGCTGGTGGTGGGGCGGAGATAACAGTCACAATTAACGCCTTCGCCGGGACGACATGGGAAGTTGTGGCCGCGCCAAAGTGATCCGGCCAAAAGTCGGAATCACCGCCCCCTGAAATTCGCCGCCCGCCGCTCTTCCGTGGCCTTCACGCCTTCCTTGAAGTCTTCCGTCGCGCGCAGCCGCGTCTGCTCCTCGAGCTCGTGATTGGTCGCCGCCATCACGCGATCGGCGAGGCCAGCGCGCATGGTGGCGCGGGTGGAGACGAGGCCGAGCGGGGAGCATTCGGCGATTTCGCCGGCGAGCTTCAGTGCGGCCGCCTTGACCTGGTCCTGCGGCACCAGTTCGTTGGCGAGGCCCCATTTGAAGGCCTCTTCGCCGGTGACGCGGCGGCTGGTGTAGAACATCAGCTCGGCGTTGTTCTTGCCGATCAGCTCGGGCAGCGTCACGGTCAGGCCGAAGCCGGGATGGAAGCCGAGTTTTGTAAAGTTCGCGGAGAAGCGCGCTTCGGGGCAGGTGACCCGGAAGTCCGCGGAGACCGCGAGGCCCAATCCGCCGCCGATGGCGGCGCCCTGCACGGCGGCGACGATCGGCTTCTTGGCGCGGAAGATGCGCACGGCCTGGATGTAGAGGTGATTGATCGCCCCGAGGCTGTCGGCCGGATCGCCCTTGGCCGTCTTATCGGCTTCGCGCGCCTCTTGCGCCTGTCGTGCCGGGTCCTGGAAATTGGCGCCGGCGCAAAACGCCTTGCCTTGCGCTGACAGTACCGAGCTGCGGATCTCGATGTCGCGATCGAACTCGTCGAGCGCGTCCGCGATCTGGTTGATCAGCGAAATGTCGAAGAAGTTGAGCGGCGGGCGGCGGATCTCGATGGTGCCGACGTGACCAACTTTTTCGACGCCGATATCTTTATAGGTGCTCATGATGTCCTCGAAGAGTTAGCGCAAACCAAGCCCGCGCGCGATGATGCCGCGCAGCACCTCGGTAGTGCCGCCCTGGATGGTGAGTTTCGGCGCGGTCTTGATGGCGAAATCGAGCTGCCGCTCCAGCGTCTCGCGGTTGGTCGCGGTCTCCTCGACGAAAGCGGCGAGATCGCGCACGCGGTGCGGCAGCTGCTGCTCCCACACCGTGCCGATGTCCTTGACGATGGAGGCTTCGACGACCGGCTCCTTGCCCGCTTGCAGCATACCCGCGACCGAGACCGACATGCGCCGCATGGTGTGGAGCTGCGCCACCAGCCGGCCGATGCCTTCGGCACTGCGGGTATCAGGATTGGGGCCGACCGCGCGAACCAGCTCGGTCAGCACGTAATAGGTCTCCAGGAAACGCTCGGGGCCCGAACGCTCATAAGCGAGCTCGCTCGTCGCCTGCTTCCAGGCGCCGTCGACTTCGCCGAGCACGTGATCGTCGGGTACGAAGAAATCGGTGAACACGACCTCGTTGAACTCGTACTGGCCGGTGATCTGGCCGATCGGGTTCACCCGGATGCCCGGCTGCTTCATCTTGACCAGGAACTGCGTCAGGCCGTGACGGCGGTTCTCCTTGGTCGGCTGCGACGTCCGGAAGATCGCGATCATGTAATCGGCGATGTGCGCCGACGAGGTCCAGATCTTGGTGCCGTTGATGAGATAGCCGCCGTCGGTCTTGGTCGCGCGGGTCTTCGCGGCGAACAGGTCCGAGCCGGAGTTCGGCTCGCTCATGCCGATCGCGAAGCAGATCTCGCCGCGGCAAATGCGCGGCAGGATGTCCATCTTGATGTGCTCGGGCGCGTACTTGATCAGCACCGGTCCGCTCTGGCGGTCGGCAACGAAGAACCGCCGCGTCGGCGCGTTGGCGACGCGCATCTCCTCGGTCACCACGTAACGTTCGAGGAACGAGCGCTCCTGGCCGCCATATTTTTTCGGCCATGTCATGCCGAGCCAACCCTTGGCGCCGACCCGGCGTGAAAATTCCGGCGCGTCGGTGTCTTCGCGGTTGGGCTTGTGCGGATCGAAGGTGCCGGCCGCGATTTCCTCGGCGAGGAAGGCGCGCACTTCCTTGCGCAATTGCTCGCATTTCTCGGGCAGGCGGATCGGATCGAAACGGAGGGCAGCGGTCATTGTTGTCTCGTCCCTGATCAGCGCGAAGCCACGAGCGGCCATAATTCGTCGGCGCCGCGGTTGGCAATGAGCTTGCCGAGCTCGACGGCCCAGTGGCTTTCCGAACCGAAATCGTCGCGCCAGGCCAATGCCCGCAGCGAATAGCGGTGCAGGATGTGCTCCAGGGTGAAGCCGATCGCGCCATGGACCTGATGCGCAATGGCGCCGCCCTTTTCCGCGGCTTCCGCGCAGCGGATTTTCGCCGAGGCGGCTTCGAGGTAGACCGCGTCGTCGAACGATCTTGCGTTCGCGATGGCATCGGCGGCCGAGGTCGCCGCGGCAAGAGCGGCAGCCGACTCGCCGGCGAGGCGGGCGAGATTGTGCTGCACCGCCTGGAATTTGGAGATCTTCTTCTCGAAGGCGACGCGCTCATTGGAATAGCGCACGGAGATGTCGAGCATTGATTCCAGCGCGCCCGCGATCTGAAGGCTGCGCGCGACGCCGCCCATCAGCATCATTGTGGTCTGGTCAAAGCCCTTCGGGGCGGGTTTGATGGCGACGGGCTGGACCTTGTCGAGCGTAACGGTGTCGCTGTGGTCGTAGCCGACATTGAGTCCGGTCTCGATCCGACCCTTGCTTGCGTCGACCAGTGCGATCGAGGCGCCGTCCTTGCCGTGGGCCAGCACTGCGAAGTGCTTTGCCGCCTTTGCGAAGGGCACGCCGCGAGCTCGGCCGGAGAGCGCACCATCGGCATCCAAGGTGATGCGATCCTTGGGCGAGGCCGGCAGCACCGTCATCTCGCCCTCGGGGGATGCGATCTTCGCCTGCGCCAGCAGCCAGCCGGCCAGCATGGTTTCGGCCAGGGGAACCGCGACTGCGAAACGGCCGGCGGCGTTCAGCAGCGCAAAACCGTCGGCAAGACTCGCGCCGGAGCCGCCGAGATCGTCCGGCACCCAGGCCAACGGCAGGCCGGCTTCGCTCAGCGCCTGCCACAGCGGCGCCTGCCACGAATCCTTCTTGTCGTTGTTGACGGTCTGCGGATCGGCGAGATCGGCGAAGATTTTCTCCGCGGTCTCGACGACGATATTGTCACTCTCCGCCACAGCGTTCCCCGTGTCTTGCCATTGGCGCATCCGGCCCAGTAGGGGCGGACGCGCAGGTTCTTCTTGCGCCCGATGATCCGAAAAAGCCATGGCCCTGACAAGCGTTGATCGCAGATCAACCTGCGGCGCGGGCATGGGCGCAAGGGACTATAGAAGGCTAATTCCGCTTAGCGGAGTTTGCTCGATTTGCAGGGCGCGGCAAACTCGCTAAACAGAACGTCGATATTCAATCAAGGGGAAGGACATCCGGATGGCCAAGGACAGTTTGTACGCAATCGTGACGGGGTCCGCCTCCGGCCTGGGTGCTGCGACCGCGGAAATTCTCGCACGGAGCGGGGCGCGGCTCGTCATCAACTATTCCTCGAGCCAGAAGGAAGCGGAGGCGACCGCGGAGCTTTGCCGCAAGGCGGGCTCACCGGAAGTTCTGGTCGCGCAGGGCGATGTCTCGAAGGATGACGATTGCCGCAAGATCGTTGCGGCAGCTGGCGGCTGGGGCCGGCTCGACGTGCTCGTCAACAATGCCGGCACCACCAAGCATGTCGCCCATGCCGATCTCGACGGATTGTCTGCGGAAGATTTCCAGCGCCTGTACGGCGTCAACACCATCGGCCCGTTCCAGATGGTGCGCGCGGCGCGCAGCCTGCTCGAGGCCGGCGCCAAGGCCTCTGGGCGGCCGTCCGCCGTGGTTAACATCTCCTCGGTCGCCGGCATCAGCGGCGTCGGATCGTCGATCGCCTATGCCGCGAGCAAGGGCGCGCTCAACACAATGACGCTGTCGCTGTCGCGTGCGCTGGCGCCGCTGATCCGCGTCAACACGGTGTGTCCCGGCTATATCGACACACCCTGGTTCACCAAGGGCCGCGGCGAGGCGGGCGCCAAGCAGGTGCGCGACAGCGTCGTGGCCAAGGTGCCGCTGAAGGTCGCATCTTCGGCGGAAGACATCGCCCAGCTCGTCTGCTTTCTGGCGATGCCGGCCTCTAGCAACATGACCGGCGAGGTCGTGCGCATGGATGCGGGGATGCATTTGGTGACGTGATCGCGAGGCACACTCTCTCCACGTCATGGCCGGGCTTGACCCGGCCATCCACGTGTTGCTGCGCGGATCAAAAGAGGTGGATGCCCGGGTCAAGCCCGGGCATGACGATGAGGTGGCGGTGTGCCGCTTTCGGGCGCTTTGAAGCGTCAACCCTTGATCACGCCGCTCGCCACCAGCCGGTGCCAGATAAACAGCACCACCACGGCGCCGACGGTGGCCATGATGAATCCCGCGCCCTGGTCGGGACTGTAGTGCCCGATGGCCTGGCCGATGAACGTCGCGAGAAACGCGCCGGCGATGCCCAGGATGGTGGTGAGGATGAAGCCGCTCGGATTGTTCGGTCCCGGCGCCAGCCAACGCGCGATGAGGCCGGCGACGAAGCCGACGACGATGATCCACAACAAGCCACCCATGCTCATGTCCGTGCTCCCCTCGTTTGACTAAACTAAATCAGACTCTGCCCGCGATCTCTTGCTCGGTCGGCAGCCGTCCGTCCGGCGTCAGATGATCGACCACCTGCGGCAGATATTGGCTGAGGCCGGAGAGCAGTTCGTCACGCGACAAGCCGCTCTGGGCCGACAGGCTCTCGATCTGGTCGGCGCCGAGCGCATTGGCGAGATCGCCTGGTGCGATCGCCTTGTTCTCGCCCTTGCCGACCCAGGTATTGGCAGTATCGCCATGACCGCTCTGCTGGAGCTGGTTGAGGAGATCGCCGAGACCGCCGCTGAGCACGCTGCCGGCCGCGCCGCCCGCGAGCAGGCCGCCAAGGCCACCCTTCAACAGGTCACCGAGGCCGCCGCCAGCGCCTGCATTCACCGACGGGGGGAGATGCGTCGGCGTCGGTGCCGGGGACGGCTGCGGCGCGCTGCCGGTTTGGTTGCCGCTCAAATGCTTGAATGCCTTCCAGGCGAGCAGGCCAAGGAGCGCCATGGTCATTGGCGACATGCCGCCGCTGGATGAGGATTGTGAACTCGGCGTGCTTGGGCCGCGCGGGCCGTTCTGCATGCCGTTGAGGACGTCGAGCAAACCCATGGCGTTCTCCCTTGGCGCTTTCTTGCTGGTAACAAGCCCCGATCGAAAACATATGAGGCCGTCATGACGGTTACAAGGCGATTGCGCCGCAACTGCGGGAATGGGCAGCAGGCAGCGCCTCTGCTATCGAGGGCAGACCGTTAAGGAGACAAGCCAAGGTGGTTACGGATCGACCGATCGTGGTGGCCGGCGCAGGCGCCATCGGATGTTTCGTCGGCGGCACCCTGGCGGCTGCCGGCCGCCGCGTCGCGTTCCTGGTGCGGCCGCGGGTGAAGGCCGAGATCGAGCGGTTCGGCCTGCTTCTGACCGATTTCGACGGCTCCGAGAAGAAGATCGGCGCGGGCCAACTCGCGCTGTCGGAAGATCCCGCGATCTTCCACAGCGCCGGCATCGTGCTGGTCACGGTGAAGAGCGCCGACACAGCCGGTATCGCGGACCAGATCGCGCAGCATGCGCCGCAGGAGGCCGTCATCGTCTCGCTGCAAAACGGCGTCGGCAATGTCGCGGTGCTGCGCGAGCGCCTCGGCGACCGCCGCGTGCTCGCCGGCATGGTGCCTTTCAACGTGGTCGCGATGGGCGAGGGCCGCTTCCACCGCTCGACCTCCGGCGACATTCATGTTGGTCAAGATGATACGAACACGGCCGCAGCGCTGTCGGTGCCGGGGCTCACCATGCGCGCGAGCCGTGACATCATCGGCGTGCAATGGGGCAAGCTGATCATCAATTTGAACAACGCGCTCAGCGCCTTGTCCGACATGCCGCTCGCCGCGCAATTGGCGAACCGCGACTGGCGACGGCTGTTCGCCGATCAGATGGCGGAGGGGCTGGCTGCGATGAGG
Organism: Bradyrhizobium sp. MI1.3; assembly: GCF_055811695.1. NCBI lineage: Bacteria > Pseudomonadati > Pseudomonadota > Alphaproteobacteria > Hyphomicrobiales > Nitrobacteraceae > Bradyrhizobium > Bradyrhizobium sp. MI1.3. The sequence continues at coordinate 67,431 of NZ_JBVVPQ010000021.1, forward strand.
GCCGCCGGCATCACGCCGGTCTCGGCGACGCCAATCCCGTCGTCCTGGACGCCCACCTTGCTGAGACTGCCCGATCCGATTTTCAACCTCATCCTGGGACGGACCATGAAGATCGATCCCGAGGCGCGTTCCTCGATGTGGCAGGATTTGAAGCAGGGCCGTAAGACCGAGATCGACTATCTCCAGGGTGCGATCATCGCGCTCGCCGAACAAAACAACATCGACGTGCCGCTGTCGCGCCGCATTATTGCGCTGATCAAACAGGCTGAGGCCGCGGGCAAGGGCCCGCCACGCCTGACGCCGCAGCAGATTCGCGGGTAACGCATGAGTGCAGGCTGCGCGACCGGAGGAGCAACGATGAAGCGTCATCTGATGATCGGATTCGCGCTGGCCGTGCTCTGCGCCGCGTCCTTGGTCGCGGAGGCCCGGCCGCCGACGGTCATGAACTCTCCCGGCTATGACAGGCGATTGCAGGAGAGCAGGTCGCAGTTGAGCAGTTCTCCGACGACAACGGCGCCTGCGAATTCCCCGGTAGCTCAACCGAAGCGCAGCAAGAAGAAGCCTCTGAACTGAGGATGTAAGCGCGGTCTCCATCACACCCGTCATTTGGGGGGGCGCGCCGCGAAAACAACAAACCACCCCCGAACCAGAAGGTTATTTTGTGTGGGGGCGCGG